>NZ_RHJQ01000033.1:0-13420 GCF_004211995.1 Escherichia sp. E14S1 | reverse complement strand
CAAATTTACTATGCCACTACATTTCATCGCTTTATTTGCTTCAAGCCACATTTTTGAATCACCAATAAATCGGGCTATTACTGCTTTGTTTTGTGCTGCACGAAGCATCTGGTGATTGATGGCTATTTCATTGCGCATAACGCCTCCAGTTGTTTCTTTGCTGCTCTGATTAATTGTTTAACTCGGCGTGATAATTCAGATTCGTGCGGGTAGAAAGCGGACATGACGCCGCTACCCGCGAGCTGAAAGTGCATCATGGGTAACTCCTTATATTTGATTGCATAACGAAAATGCCTCTGGTGAAGCATTATTGGTATGCGGTAAAGCCGCGCTCAGGCGGCTTTGATAGTCATATCATCTGAATCAAATATTCCTGATGTATCGATATCGGTAATTCTTATTCCTTCACTACCATCCATTGGAGGCCATCCTTCCTGACCATTTCCATCATCCCAGTCGAACTCACAAACAACACCATATGCATTTAAGTCTTTCGAAATTGCTATAAGCAGAGCATGTTGCGCCAGCATGATTAATACAGCATTTAATACAGCGCCGTGTTTATTGAGTCGGTATTCAGAGTCTGACCAGAAATTATTAATCTGGTGAAGTTTTTCCTCTGTCATTACGTCATGGTCGATTTCAATTTCTATTGATGCTTTCCAGTCGTAATCAATGATGTATTTTTTGATGTTTGACATCTATTCATATCCTCATAGATAAAAAATCGCCCTCACACTGGAGGGCAAAGAAGATTTCCAATAATCAGAACAAGTCGGCTCCTGTTTAGTTACGAGCGACATTGCTCCGTGTATTCACTCGTTGGAATGAATACACAGTGCTGTGTTTATTCTGTTGTTTATGCCAAAAATAAAGGCCACCATCAGGCAGCATTGTTATTCTGTTTACCAAGTTCTCTGGCAATCATTGCCGTCGTTCGTATTGCCCATTTATCGACATATTTCCCATCTTCCATTACAGGAAACATTTCTTCAGGCTTAACCATGCATTCCGATTGCAGCTTGCATCCATTGCATCGTTTGAATTGTCCACACCATTGATTTTTATCAATAGTCGTAGTCATACGGATAGTCCTGGTATTGCTCCATCACATCCTGCGGATGCTCTTCGAACTCTTCAAATTCTTCTTCCATATCTCACCTTAAATAAGTGGTTTGCTGCCTAATTTCATTTTCTGGCGACCAACACAAGTTACACCCATTTCACTGCGTGGCTTGCTGTAATAAATTCGGTTAGTTCGGACAATAATAAACCCACCGAAGTGGGCTATGACCATTTTTTATTTGGATTTCGTTGGTGAGCGTGGTTAACAACTCTGTGCATTACATCCTCATATTTTTCATCTGCAATTTTTTCTACATCTCGAGGAAATGGTGTTGCTAATGCTTTGTCAACTTTGTCCATTGGGTCTTCATTAATCTTATATTCCGGACCGTCATCTATAGCATTAAATCCAGGTGTTACACCGTTTTCTAATGCATATGCCATTCTCTTTTCCCATCTCGTTATTCTCCTTCTGTCTTGAGGTGTAAGACCTCTATCAAATACTTTCCTGTTTTGTCCGCAGTTAGGGTTAACATAGATAGTCTTTTTCACCATAAGCATACTCAATAAGCACCGTACGGTGGTTTACTATACAATCTTATTCTTTGAACTGCATGTATCTTGTTTCCTAATGGGTTTAAATCCTTGTAGTAAACCCTCCTATTTTTTTTCTCGACTTCATCTACTTTCTTGCAGAGAAGGCTGCCAAGTGATGCTGCTTTGTCTGCTCTGACGCAACCAGAGAGTTTTAGCGCAATCTTTCGCGCCAGTCTCTGTTCTTTCATTGCCTGTTCACGTTGAGCCTGTCTGCGTGCTCTGCGGCGATTTCTGGCGTTATCGTCAGCCAGATATGTAATGACTACTGTCATGTTGACCTCCGATGATTGACTTTAGCGGTGACGTAACTGGGGGAGGGAGGTTAACTCCCTGATGCTGTTGCGCGGCTGCACTTTACGTCACCCCAAAGCCAACTACTCTTTGGTTCCCGCATTTCGGCGGGACAATCCCATCAATGTTAAAGAGCCTGCCAATCTGTTCCGTTTGGCTACCAGCGTCCTGCTGATGACTTAAATTTAAGATTTCTTTAATTGGTGGTCAAGGGTATTTTTGAAGAAAACTTAAATTTTATTGCGAAGTTTAAGTTTTGCTTTGATTTTTAAAGGAAAGAAAAAAGGGGCGAATGCCCCTTATGGAAGGTTTGCTATTTTTGCATCGACAACTACACCGATGATTTTGCAGTTCCCGTTGATCTCAATCATCGGATATTGTGGGTTAAGTGGTTTTAGAAACCTTCTGCCAGCATCAATAACTAACTTCTTGAAAGTTGCCTCGTTTTCTCCTTCGAGCTTTGCCACTACCAGCTTCCCATTACGAGGTTCTACTTCAGGATCGACTAGTATTATCATCCCTTCCGGGATGCTAAGACCGGCTGGAGCCGTCATCGAATCACCCTTTACGTCCAGCCAAAACGAATCTTCTGAACAATCTACGGTTGTATCGTACCAGTTATCTATTGCACGCTTATGATATGGCTCTACAGCTTCCATCCAACATCCTGCGCTTACCCAACTAATTAGAGGATACGAACCTCTTGGATCATGCCTGCTGTGATAGGCAATGTTTGAAAGACTATCTTCTCCTTTCAACAAGTAATCAGGGGAGCACTGCAAAGCCTTGGCTAAGGCCAATAGGTTTTCGCCATTGGGCTCAGTTTCAGAACGCTCCCATTGGGAAATAGCAACATTAGACACGCCAACCATCTTGCCAAGGGCAGCCTGCCTAATCTTGAGTTCTTTTCTGCGAGCGCGAATACGCTCACCCATCAGTTGTGTATTCATAGTTAAGACATCTTAAATAAACTTGACTTAAGATTCCTTTGATAGATAATTTAAGTGTTCTTTAATTTCGGAGCGAGTCTATGTACAAGAAAGATGTTATCGACCACTTCGGAACCCAGCGTGCGGTAGCTAAAGCGTTAGGCATTAGCGATGCAGCAGTCTCTCAGTGGAAGGAAGTCATCCCAGAGAAAGACGCCTATCGACTGGAAGTCGTTACAGCTGGCGCCCTGAAGTATCAAGAAAGCGCTTACCGCAAAGCGGCATAAGCAAATTGCTCTTTAACAGTCATGGTCCTCATTCCCGCCGAAATGCGGGAATACAACGCGCATCAGTTGGTGCGTATAACTTCTTATTTGTTAAGGAAATACTTACATATGCAACTTACAAGTACTCGCAAGAAAGCGAATGCAATCACAAGCAATATCCTAAATCGAATTGCTGTACGTGGTCAGCGAAAGGTTGCTGATGCATTAGGGATTAATGAATCGCAAATTTCGCGATGGAAAGACAGCTTTATCCCAAAGATGGCCATGCTTCTGGCTGTGCTGGAGTGGGGTGTTGAAGACGAGGAATTAGCAGAGCTGGCAAAGAAAGTAGCCATGGTGCTGACAAAAGAAAAGCCTCAAGACTGCTGCAACAGTTTTGAGGCCTGATGTAGAAAGACTGGCTCAATCCACAGGAGTAATTATGACAAAACGTCGTAAGAAATACCAGGAAAAAGAAGAGATTCGACACCCTGATTCACCTGAGGGATTAGTGGTAGCCGCAGCAAATAACAGGGCGTTCGCAGAGCGCCTTGTTGGTGTTTACAGACTAGCCAAAGCAGGAGTGAAACATGGGCGTCGTTAAGTTAGCTGATTACAGGCCTCAACTGGAGGTCGTGGAGCATCGCGTGGCAGATACCGAAGATGGTTTCATGCGCGTTGCTAACGAGATTACCGACAGTCTGCTGATGGCTGATTTAACCGTCCGGCAGTTGAAGGTGATGCTCGCTATCATGCGCAAGACATACGGATTCAATAAGCCGATGGATCGACTCACAAACACGCAGATAGCAGCCATGACAGGTATTCATCACACTCATGTTTGCGCTGCCAAGCGCCAGCTTATTGAGCGTAAATTCCTCATTGCTGATGGCGTGAAAATCGGAGTGAACAAGGTGGTTTCTCAGTGGATTAGCCAGGACAGCTTAACATTAGCTAAAACAGCTAATAAAACATTAGCCAAGTCGGCTAATGGGTATAAGCCAAGTCAGCTAAACACAAAAGACAATATACAAAAGACAATAAATACAAATACCCCCTTACCCCCTAACGGGGGCGGCGATGGGCAGGTTAAACCTGAACGTCGCAAGGCAGAACGAATCGACTACGAATCCTTCCTGAACGCCTACAACACCGAAGTCGGTGACAGACTGCCACACGCTGTTGCGGTCAACGAGAAACGCAAACGTCGCCTGAAGAAAATCATCCCGCAACTGAAAACGCCAAACGTGGACGGTTTCAGAGCGTATGTCAGGGCGTTTGTGCATCAGGCCAAGCCGTTTTACTTCGGAGACAACGACACGGGCTGGACGGCCGATTTTGATTACCTGCTGAGGGAAGACTCGTTAACGGGAGTACGGGAAGGGAAGTTTGCAGACAGGGGGATTGCATGAAACAGGATATCGAAGCGAGCGTTATCGGTGGCCTGCTGATTGGTGGATTAACACCAACCGCCAGCGACGTTCTGGCAACGCTGGAGCCGGAAGCGTTTTCAATTCCGCTCTACCGGAAAGCCTTCGAGGTTATCCGCAAGCAGGCGAGAAACAGAAACCTAATCGACGCGCTGATGGTTGCCGAGGCGTGCGGAGAGGAGCATTTCACGTCAATCCTGATGACCAGCAAAAACTGCCCGAGTGCCGCAAACCTGAAGGGATATGCCGGAATGGTCGCGGATAACTATCACCGCCGTCTGGTGCTGGAAATCATGGATGAAATGCGTGAACCAATCCAAAGCGGAACCATCGACGCATCGAGTCAGGCGATGGATGAACTTGTAAAACGGCTCTCAGCCATCAGAAAGCCCCGTGACGAGGTTAAACCTGTACGGTTAGGGGAAATCATCACTGACTACACTGACACGCTTGACAGGCGTCTGAGGAACGGAGAAGAGTCAGATACCCTGAAGACCGGAATCGAAGAACTTGACGCCATCACCGGAGGGATGAACGCGGAAGACCTGGTGATTATCGCCGCTCGTCCTGGTATGGGGAAAACCGAACTGGCGCTGAAGATTGCCGAAGGCGTTGCAAGCCGCGTTATTCCTGGTTCTGACGTCCGGCGCGGAGTATTGATTTTCTCGATGGAAATGAGCGCATTGCAGATTGCAGAGCGAAGCATTGCCAACGCCGGGAGGATGTCGGTTAGCGTGCTGCGAAATCCTGCATCGATGGATGACGAAGGCTGGGCGCGCGTTGCTAACGGCATGAGTCAGCTTGCAGATTTGGATGTATGGGTAGTCGATGCCTCGCGGTTATCTGTCGAAGAAATTCGCTCAATCGCAGAACGACACAAACAGGAAAATCCAAACCTGTCACTCATCATGGCGGATTATCTTGGCCTGATTGAGAAGCCGAAAGCAGACCGCAACGACCTCGCAATTGCTCACATCTCAGGAAGCCTTAAGGCGATGGCGAAAGACCTGAAAACGCCTGTTATCTCCCTAAGTCAGCTTTCACGCGATGTTGAGAAGCGACCAAACAAACGCCCGACAAACGCAGATTTGCGTGATTCAGGAAGCATTGAGCAGGACGCAGACTCAATCATCATGCTCTATCGGGAAGCGGTATATGACGAGAACAGTAGCGCCGCGCCATTTGCTGAAATCATCGTGACGAAAAACCGTTTTGGCTCACTTGGTACGGTTTACCAGCGGTTCTGTAACGGACACTTTGTTGCATGTGACCAGGATGAAGCCAGACAGATTTGCACAGCATCAAATGCACCTGCTGCGCGTGGCAGACGATATGCACAAGGGGCTGACGTATGACCATCTACATCACTGAGCTAATAACAGGTCTGCTGGTAATCGCAGGCCTTTTTATTTGGGGGAGAGGGAAGTCATGAAAAAGCTAACCTTTGAAATTCGATCTCCAGCACATCAGCAAAACGCTATTCACGCAGTACAGCAAATCCTTCCAGACCCAACCAAACCAATCGTAGTAACCATTCAGGAACGCAACCGCAGCTTAGACCAGAATCGAAAGCTTTGGGCTTGCCTTGGTGACGTCTCTCGTCAGGTTGAATGGCATGGTCGCTGGCTGGATGCAGAAAGCTGGAAGTGCGTTTTTACAGCAGCATTAAAGCAGCAGGACGTTGCTGAGGTAACAGGCGCAACAGTAACCAGCATA
The DNA here is from genome assembly GCF_004211995.1 of Escherichia sp. E14S1. NCBI lineage: Bacteria > Pseudomonadati > Pseudomonadota > Gammaproteobacteria > Enterobacterales > Enterobacteriaceae > Escherichia > Escherichia sp. E14S1. Next base: position 7,126 of record NZ_RHJQ01000033.1, on the reverse strand, counting down.
AATCAGGCTGCGGCTAAAATGGCGCGGGCAGGAATCTTAGTCATTGATGGTAAGGTCTGGCGAACGGTGTATTACCGGTTCGCTACCAGGGAAGAACGGGAAGGAAAGGTGAGCACGAATCTGATTTTCAAGGAGTGTCGCCAGAGTGCCGCGATGAAGCGGGTTTTATTTGTTTATGCGGCGGGGGGAGGAAATCAGTGAGGTTGACGATAACTAATATCTGGCGCTATATTCTGTGCGTTGCCGCAAAATCGGCACACGGGATTGGCGTCCCGGATAAGGTAATCGCGACTACTACACGCCGCGAGCGTGTTTTTTATTGTCGTAAGCATACGCACATCTGAATTATGGTGGGGCGTGTAGGGCCGACTTCGGTCGGGCCGGTTGATTACCCCGGTTACGCCAACCCTACATGTCTCACCACCAAACTGATTGGCGTCAGCGGTGGTGGTTAACTTGATTTATAGGTAATCATCATGAGCACACAACTAGTCTTTCATCAAACAAAATTCCATCCTGTTAAACACAACAACAGTATCTGGCTTACTGCCGTTGAGATTGCTCAAGCTCTCGGATATAAAAAATCTGATGCCGTAACTCAGATCTACGATCGAAATTCCGATGAATTTAGGGCAGATATGACTGAGACCCTCAATTTGAGTGTCTCAGGGAACTACCAGAAAACAATACGCATTTTCTCCCTCCGTGGTGCCCATTTGATCGCTATGTTCGCCCGCACTCCTGTAGCCAAAGAATTCCGCCGCTGGGTTCTGGATATTCTCGATCGAGAAGTTCAACAATCCCCAATCACAAAACAATTCACTGATAACGAACTTTGCACACTCGCCTGGTTATGGCGAGCAGGGGATGTGATGTTAACCGCCTGCCAGAATGTTACTCCACTTCTTCAGGTTGCGGAGCATCGCGAAGCCGGTCGCTTTACTTCTATTGAGCAAGAATATCCCCAGATACTACATAAGGCGCGCGAAATCCTTGCCAGAGAAACGGCACATGTAAGATTCCAGCCGTGGCAGGATGATAAGTGGAGCCGAGTATTGCCGCATTTGCGTTCTGAGCAGTAGCAATAAAGTTTCCGGTGAGAAATGTCACCAGCATTTTGTTATGAAACGGGTATTGGCGGTATATGGGGGCGGGGCTTTAGTTATTAGGTGTCGAGAATTAATTGTTTGTAGCAATATAAAAAGGAGCGCTTAAGTCCGTTTATTTTTTTTAAGCTTCATATACATAGTGGATAAAAATGAGAACCACCCGCTGAACGGGTGGTTTTGCGCAAGTTAAATTTTATAATTTCAGTGAATCTTTACGCTGTAATAATGCAAATGATAGTTGAAAAAAACACAATCAGTCGATGGATTCTCCGTAGGATGCAACTGCCTGAGCGACGCAAAAACGATCAATACACTCTATTTCTCCATAATCACGCAGGCAATAATAAGTATTATTGTCTTTATCAAAAGCGTAAATGCTACAAATACCCTCAAGCTCACAACTTGCGTCCCATCCACTATTAGATAACGTGCCCCATTCCTGGTAAAGCCCTGCGTTAACTTCTCGATTGATAATATGCGGTCCACTATAGTTATCATAATCGTAACTATAGATGTCACGTGCCTCAGGAAAATTCCCGTTCATGTTTTCAATCCACGGTAAAATATCTTTAACTGAGTTATAAAGTTCAATGCTGTATTTGAAAAAACGCTTCACAATAAAAACATAGATGCCGGCAGATTTGTTTGTTGATTTATCAGTGGCGAAAATGACAAAAATCTTCCCAACGCACTTTTCATCTACGCCCGGAAAAGTTACTGTGCCATCCTGGCTAACCGCCAGAACATTATTGTCTGCATTAGTGCTACAGGTCCATTTTACCTTGTCATTATTAATAGGGTCATTATCAATGACCATCTTGAAGGTTGCTCCTGGGAACAAACTGTTAGGGAAACAGTAACCACTCTCCATATCATTTTTAATATCATAGATATGGCTATCAACTAACACGCCTGTAATTTTGCTCATCATTGAACTCTCTTTGTTTGTTAAATAAAAAGTTTTATTCCTGAACAACGGAACACGCTGATATTAATGCAACCAATGAATTGTTGTTGTTATTTGGAGGTTATATAGTGGTATGAATGTTATTATGCGATGTCTCTGAGTGATGGGGTAAGGATTATATGATTCGCTTTTGAGATTTACCTATGTCAGGCGTTGCTGTTCATGTTCGTCCCCGTTGTCAGTCTTCTTAGTCTGAGCTAATGTCATCATCAATGGGTTATCAGTTTTCTCTGAAGTTATATAATTAATTGAGCGCCATAGCACCATGGGGCATTGTTGAATTTCATCTTCAATTGATTTTCCATAATCAACTCGCCATAATCATGTCATCGGAGCCTGAACACCTCCGGTGACTTCTGCGCTAAACGGGGACGTTTATGCGCACACACAATCTAAACTCTCTTCTCCCTTCACAGATGCAGAAATGCACCTGCGATTTTTTGCATCCAACGTTTGACCTCTGCGGAGGTGAAGCGTGAACCTCCCACAAGACGGCATCAAATTACATCGCGGCAACTTCACCGCTATCGGTCAGCAGATCCAGCCTTATCTGGAGGATGGCAAATGCTTTCGCATGGTGCTTAAACCGTGGCGCGAGAGACGCAGTCTTTCCCAGAATGCACTCAGCCACATGTGGTACAGCGAAATCAGTGAGTACCTCATCAGCAGGGGTAAAACGTTCGCTACTGCAGTATGGGTAAAAGATGCACTCAAACACACATACCTCGGTTATGAAACCAAGGACCTGGTTGATGTCGTAACCGGCGAAATCACTACGATCCAGTCGTTACGCCATACCTCCGATCTTGATACCGGAGAGATGTATGTCTTCCTGTGTAAGGTTGAAGCCTGGGCGATGAATATTGGCTGCCACCTGACTATTCCGCAGAGCTGCGAGTTCCAGCTGCTGCGCGACAAGCAGGAGGCGTAATGGCTACACCGCTTATTCGTGTCATGAGCGGACACATCTACAGAGTACCAAATCGTCGTAAGCGTAAGCCTGAGCTGAAACCATCCGAAATACCAACACTGCTCGGATATACCGCCAGCCTGGTTGATAAAAAATGGTTGCGACTGGCAGCAAGGAGGAATCATGGCTGATTTGAGAAAAGCAGCGCGTGGTCGGGAATGCCAGGTAAGAATCCCTGGCGTATGTAATGGCAATCCTGAAACGTCTGTACTGGCACATATCCGGCTGGCTGGATTGTGCGGTACCGGTATCAAACCGCCAGACCTGATTGCCACCATTGCATGTTCTGCCTGTCACGACGAAATCGACCGCCGCACACATTTTGTCGATGCTGAGTATGCAAAAGAATGCGCGCTGGAAGATATGGCGAGAACGCAGGTTATCTGGCTGAAAGAGGGGGTAATCAAGGCGTGAATACTTACTACATCACACTACCCTGGCCGCCGAGCAATAACCGCTACTACCGCCATAATCGCGGGCGCACGCACATCAGCGCAGAGGGGCAGGTATACCGCGATAACGTCGCCCGAATCATCAAAGGCTCCATGCTGGATATCGGTCTGGCTATGCCAGTGAAAATCCGTATTGAGTGCCACATGCCGGATCGCCGTCGCCGTGACCTGGATAATCTGCAAAAAGCAGCTTTTGACGCACTCACCAAAGCAGGTTTCTGGCTGGATGATGCTCAGGTCGTTGATTATCGCGTTGTGAAAATGCCCGTTACCAAGGGTGGAAAGCTGGAACTGATCATCACCGAACTGGGGGATGAATGATGTGTGAGTCATATATGGCAGAACTCCTTCGCTACCGCTGGGGGCGCCTGCGCTTATATCGTTTCCCGGTTCTGTTTTGACCGATTACCGGATACTGAAGAATTACGCCAAAACACTGGCAGAGACAATTGTATGAAGCCAGAGATAACGATCGGTTGATGCCGTTTTATTGTTTTTTGCTGCCAATTGGCGTGCTGGTGTAAATGGAGAGCGAGAATGAATCTTGAGGCCTTACCAAAATATTACTCCCCAAAATCTCCAAAATTGAGCGATGACGCACCGGCGACAGACTCAGGTGGTTTATCAATTACGGATGTGATGGCTGCGCAGGGGATGGTGCAGTCGAAAGCACCGCTTGGGTTTGCCTTATTCCTGGCAAAAGTTGGTGTTCAGGACCCTCAGTTTGCGATTGAAGGTCTGCTCAATTACGCGATGGCACTGGATAACCCGACATTGAATAAATTGAGTGCAGAAACACGGTTACAGATTATTCCTTACCTCGTGAATTTTGCCTTTGCTGATTATTCCAGGTCTGCGGCAAGTAAGGCTCGCTGTGAGCATTGTGCTGGTACGGGATTTCATAATGTATTGCGCGAAGTGGTGAAACATTCCAGAAGCGGGGAATCCGTTATCAAGGAAGAGTGGGTGAAGGAACTATGTCAGCATTGTCATGGTAAGGGAGAAGTCAGCACAGCGTGCAGAGGGTGTAAGGGTAAAGGTATTGTCCTGGATGAAAAAAGGACCCGGCTTCATGGCACGCCTGTTTATAAGATTTGTGGGCGTTGCAATGGAAACCGGTTTAGCCGTTTACCAACCACACTGGCGCGGCATCATGTCCAGAAACTGGTACCGGACCTGACGGATTATCAGTGGTACAAGGGGTATGCTGATGTTATTGATAAACTGGTTACAAAGTGCTGGCAGGAAGAAGCATATGCAGAAGCACAGTTGAGAAAGGTGACAAGATAAATAATTTTCGCCGAAGATATCGACATGATGCTTGCATTTTTCAAAAAATATGGATAGGATTTTCTCAACGATGGGCTTTGTATGTCCGGTGTTGAGAAAAAGTAGAAAACCCGCTAATGAGCGGGTTTTTGTGTTTTAAATGGGGAGGTGGCTGGATGTCTAAAATAAACATTGCTTCCAAGTGTACAACTATGCGTTAATGGCTGCGTCGGTTTGAAGAACAGACGATATACGAAGTAGTTTACTAAAGCAGTTCTCATTTCAGGTGTTATTCACTTATTCCTTCTTTGAGTCTCTCCAATTAAGTACGAAGTCGTTTCTGTTATACAAATCATTTATGCCGAAAGGCTCAAGTTAAGGAATGTAGAATGTCAAATAAAATGACTGGTTTAGTAAAATGGTTTAACGCTGATAAAGGTTTTGGCTTTATTTCTCCTGTTGATGGTAGTAAAGATGTGTTTGTGCATTTTTCTGCAATTCAGAATGATAATTATCGAACCTTATTTGAAGGCCAAAAGGTTACCTTCTCTGTAGAGAGTGGTGCTAAAGGTCCTGCAGCAGCAAATGTCATTATTACTGATTAAAATTCATAGCTTGTCTGTATACGATAACGAAGAAGGCTGATGCCTGAGTAGAGATGCAGATAGAGTTGTGGGTATTGAATCCCATTTTGTGGTGAAGTGCAGGTTTGCTGCATGAATAGTTTTACAGTAGAAGCTAACTGCTGGCATAGCAATACAAAGTGCGTAAGTGGGTAACTACCACAAAAAGCACCACAATCTCAAACCCGCGCAGGCGGGTTTTTTATTATCTGATTTAAATATATTATTAAAATATAAAAACTCTTTGTAAGTAATCAAAACACTCAGGCAACAGCTTTAAGATTTGTTTGGAATACTTTGTTGCAATGAGGGCAGATCAAAAGGGCACCTTTTTGTACTCTAGAAAAACTGTGTTCTGATTCTTGGGTACAGTTTGGGCAGGAACATTTTACGAGATAATTACGGCGTGATTTTGAGTCTTTACGTTCTGACATAGGCTTTTCCTGTATAAATGGCCGTATACATTACACTAAATAGAAAAATATATCCCGCATTATTATTTAATAGATGGTTTTTCTTTTAAAATATTTAACCACATTATTTTTATTTTCTGTTTTTTGAGCGTCGTTGAGAACAACGTTTGCTGTAAAAACTAACCCGTAGACTCCGATCTTTTCAAACATATTGCACCATCCGTGTACATCGGGGTGAGGATATGAAATCAATGGATAAGTTAACAACAGGTGTCGCCTATGGCACCTCTGCAGGCAGTGCTGGCTACTGGTTTTTACAGTTGCTCGATAAAGTCACGCCATCACAGTGGGCGGCAATAGGTGTGCTGGGTAGTCTGGTATTTGGCCTGCTGACGTACCTGACAAACCTTTATTTCAAGATTAAAGAAGATAAGCGTAAGGCTGCGAGAGGTGAATAATGTCGCCATCATTACGCAAGGCTGTTGCAGCTGCTATTGGTGGTGGGGCTGTTGCCATAGCGTCTGTGCTCATCACTGGTCCGAGTGGTGACGATGGTCTGGAAGGTGTGAGACATAATCCTTACAAAGACATAGTTGGTGTATGGACTGTATGTTACGGGCATACAGGAAAAGACATCATTCCCGGTAAAACGTATACCGAAGCAGAATGCAAAGCCCTCCTGAATAAAGACCTTGCCACGGTCGCCAGACAAATTAACCCGTACATCAAAGTCGATATACCGGAAACAACGCGCGGCGCTCTTTACTCGTTCGTCTACAACGTGGGTGCTGGCAATTTCAGAACATCGACGCTTCTTCACAAAATAAACCAGGGCGATATCAAAGGCGCATGTGACCAGCTACGTCGCTGGACATACGCTGGCGGTAAGCAATGGAAAGGGCTGATGACTCGTCGTGAGATTGAGCGTGAAGTCTGTTTGTGGGGGCAGCAATGAGCATGATTTGCTTTTTCATGGCAGCGTTGCTCGCATTTAATGGCAACGATGCGTGGCCGTGGTTTCTGGCCGTTGGGGTGTTGATGTCATGAGTCGGTTAACCGCGATTATCTCCGCTCTGGTTATCTGCATCATCGTCTGCCTGTCATGGGCTGTTAATCATTACCGTGATAACGCCATCGCCTACAAAGACCAGCGCGATAAAGCCACATCTATCATCTCTGATATGCAGAAGCGTCAACGTGATGTAGCTGAACTCGATGCCAGATATACAAAGGAACTTGCTGATGCTAACGCGACTATCGAAAGTCTACGTGCTGATGTTTCTGCTGGGCGTAAGCGGCTGCGTGTAGTGGATCACAAAATCA
>NZ_RHJQ01000032.1:0-83414 GCF_004211995.1 Escherichia sp. E14S1 | reverse complement strand
CGAGTTCTCTTAAACCAAGGTATTGGATAACAGCAAGGACACTTGTTTTAGCCAGGATATCGCGACCGACTGAAGTTAAATCAGTCTGGGCAACAGTATCTTTACCTGTAAAGTACGGCAATTTATTTGCGCCAGTTGCAAGCCCCGCAAGTGCGGTTAAAGTTGCGTCAAGGGGCTGTTTGCCTGCCAGCGCATTTGTCATTGTTGTCGCAAAGTTCGGGTCATTGCCAAGTGCTGCTGCAAGCTCATTCAGGGTATCAAGAGCTTCTGGTGATGAGCCGACCAATGCAGATATAGCAGCCCGTACGTAAGCAGTCGTAGCGATCTGAGTATTATTTGTTCCCTGTGCAGCGGTAGGCGCAGTAGGGATTCCCGTTAATGCAGGACTTGCCAAAGGTGCTTTAAGAGCCAGTGCTTTATTAATAGTTTCACTGAACTTCGGATCGTTGTTGATGGCGGACGCAATTTCTTTCAGTGTATCCAGAGTCCCTGGTGCGCCATTGATCAGCGCATTTATAGCCGCATAGACAAAGGCCGCATTTGCGATCTGTGTGTTGTTTGTACCAGGTTCTGGTGTAGGCGAAGTTGGCGTCCCTGTCAGATTCGGGCTGTCGATCGGGGCTTTTGTATCAACCAAATCATGGAGGGTTTTGACAGCCAGGGGAGTAGCCGCTTTTCTCTCTTCTGTACTGCTTATTTCATTAGAGAACTCAACGCCAACAGCACGATTGACGCGGTATTTAAGCACAATCATTTCTTTAGTCACGGCTGTAGCACCGCTAGGCACGACAACTCGACATAATTCAATTTGATTCTGCCCGATAGTGTTGTCCGTGCGAGCGTATATTCTGGCAGCACTGACAGAAGATGTGATATCTACCTGGGTAGTTTTTACACCATGTTCAAAATTAGCTTCCAGCACAATAATGTTCGTAGCCCCGGCCTTTACCGGAACAATCACATCTTCTATTTGTTGAACGGATATCTGAACATTATTTACATCTACTGAAGCAGCACCCTTACCATCTGAATTTTCAGAAGTAATACGGACACTCAATCCTGTGCCGGGAACTGGTTCAAATCCGCAGTAAAAACCTGGCAAAACAATATTTTTTAACTTCCTGTTAAGAGCCGAACTACTATACAGTTCGAAATATTGAACATCAGCAAGCAGTGGCTGCGTGACACGTGAAGATAGTGTCATTATGCTTTTCGTTTTATCAGCTCCCATAATCATCCCTCAACTTGCTCGATTGTCATGAGAATGCTGTAACGCTTACCTTTGTAGAGAGTATCCTGTTGGGTACAAAGCACGCCAAAAGCCTGATCTTCAGCATCAACAAGCACAAGCGTGTTAAAGTCATAGGGCGTGTTATCCGGCATTCTTTCTTGAGGGAAGGCAGCATTGATAGTGATAATTCCATCCACACTGGACAATATCAGATCGGAAGCAGCAAACTGTTGAGCGTCACTCAATTTAAAATCGAGTGGAATGTCAGCAATATTCCAGCCACCAGCACCATTTGCAGTTACCAGTCCAGATTTGCACCAATACGCCTTAGAGATAACGAAACGCGCACCTTTACCGATCGCTGATTCGGCACGGCGTGAATAGTAGTAGGAAAGCAATTGTGCCTTATACAGGCTATTGCCATCTCTTGCCTTTAAATTTTCTGCCATACGAACATAGCCCCTTCATAAGCAATGAACCGAAGGAGAGTATGCTCAGTTTGTGATTTCCGTTGTTCTTCCCCCGCACGCCCGGGGGAAGAATTATCAAACAGGCTGAAGGTGGTAATCTAAAGGCCAGGCATCTAGTGGGATTATATCAAGATGTAGTTGCTTTTCTGCCGTTCTGTTCGGAATAGCATCAAGCGAAATATTGTCTACCTGGCAGGAGTTATCACTACGGGATAGCATATCAGTCATACTATCAGTAACATAAACACCTTCAATTACCGAAACGTCCGTAGACAAGCAATTTAGTATTTCTGCCACTTCAGGGAATACAGCACTAAGCTGGAAGGACACTCCATCAAAAACAATATGCAGCGGTAACAAAGGCGCGATTACTGTTTCAAAATCTGCTAATAATTTCTGTACTGCCGTACCTTTATTATACTCGCCATATGAGCGATAGAGCTTATTCTGATCAACAACAACCAGCCCTCGTGATGTTAGAAAGAATTCTCCAAATTGGGCCTGCGCTGTAGGTATCTCAATTGCTGTAGCAAAATACGAACCATAGGGATGCTTTTCTAAATCTACGGGGGCGTAAAGAGGCTCCCATGTTACAGGGATTGTGCCGAATTCACGCCAGAACGTCTGCTCAATCGGGCGGAGAGTTCCTTTAAAATGCACTTCATCTAAACGTTGGGCCAGAAGCATTGGTCTACGGGTCTTATCTTTTTCGGTAATAACGAAAAAGCGCCCGTATTCCGCGATACGAGTATCCATATCTTCACTTGCCATCGTGAAGAATGATTTTCTGTTACTTATTCTGGTTAATATCGGTTCTACAGCTTCATCCCAGACGTCCTGTAAAGCGCCTATGAAGGCGCTCCAGAGCTTAGAATCCTGTTTTGCTTTAGTTAACCGCTCCTTAAACCAATTCTCTTTCATTTCAGCCTCATTACGGATAGGAAATACTGAAGGTAGATGAATTTACGTCAAGGTATATAAAGTCATTGAAGTAAACAGCATCCTTCATATTCTGTGTTGTAATATCGTAAGAGAGAAACATATCCAGTGATTCTATAACGCGCCAAATGTCTTTAACTTTTACCTGCGCATAGCATTGCTGGGAATCATCATCGCTCTGTAACAACAAACTAAATGAAGACGAATCACGACCAAAATTATCCTCTAACGCCTTTCTAATGGCGTTTTTAGCGTCATCTATCAGAACGTTTTTACGTGCAATGCCTGTGAAAGTTATAGTAAATGGCTGCTCATTTGTGTCCACATATTCGAACCGCTTGTTCAATTCGTTTGGCACATTCTCCAGGGCTTTAAGTATTTCTGACTTTAGTTGTTCCTGGCTTACGCCCGGCTTATGCCCACAAAAGAAAATCTTATTGATGTTGCGCACATCAAATCCGGTTATTTTTTCTTGTAACGCTTCCCCCCAAACGTTAAGCCATGACGTGCCGTGTACCACGTTCTGGATGAATTGACGATAATCACCTCCCCATACGACTTGTTCATCGTATGCAACATAATACTGTGCACGGTTTCGGGTTTCTTCTGTGGTTTCCATTCCACCGCCTCCGGTAATAATCGAATCGGTTTTAATTTCCAGTGACTCTACATATTGAGCAATATTTCCAGCAGGTTCTAACTTTTGTCCTTCAGCCAAAGTGTAGTCACCGAGACTTGCCATTACATCAATTCGCACCTGGCACCCAGCTGGCGGCATCATCCCCATAGAACCATCACCAAATTTGACGCCAAGTTGTTCCGTTGGCTTATATGCCAATACATAGTGTTTGCTCTTGTCTCTGGACATTCGAAATAATGGGTTGTAGGTCCATTTCTCTTCTGCACCATTAATAATCACAGTAACATCGAGGCTGGACACTTCTTTTGTCAGTTCCCTGGAAAGCAACAGCGTAAGAAAGGCGGTTTCTTTTTCAACATCAAATGTCACGCTCACGGCTTCATGCTGTTTGGTTTCAACACCGTGAACAGCTCCCCCGGCAGGAACAATAACACTGTTAATAATTGCAAGTGGCGTTTGGTCGCTGGCAAGCAACTCTGCTCCCGCAGGCAACGTTATATCCCGATCTGTTTTATTCGTTATCGAAATTGTGCCGTATGAAGCACTCACAAATCGCCCGACGTAACTGCGGTCTTCAGCTCCCGCTAAAATGCTTGCTCTCCGTGTGGCCGTTGAAATAAATCCCTCGGTCAGAGCGCGACTTGCAAATGTGCGCGCAATATAAATCACCTGCGCACCGAACACCGCCTGCATCTGTACAAACTGACTGTTTACAAAACGTGACCACCAGGGGTTTTCATTCAGCTTGGTATTAAATTTGTCGAGTAATTCGGTAATCGTCACGCACCCACCTCGCTTGATTTCTGCATAACAATATCCATGCTCCCCCCTTTCGCATAAAAACTGATTAATAAAGAATCTTCAGAAATGGATGTACAGCGAATCCCCTGCACATCTAAACCGGGCAGGTCTTGTCGTAGTTTTGTCATCATTCTCCCTTCGATAGCCACTTCAACTATGTGCGAAGTTTCAGAACCGAATGGTTCGTGCTTAAACTCTTCCATTGGGTTTCCCCATGACGGTAAGCCATAAACGCTCCCTTCGGGGGTTCGTAGCCACTCGTCAAGGCGGGCCATCCAGGTAGCGTTACTACCCTCTGCAATAATGACGCCACTCTCATTCGTTTGAAGTCTTGCGTCTATTTCGTAAAGCATCAGCATTAATCCTCAAGCAGAGCATCCAGCGACGGGTCATTAATGGTTGTGCTCGCACGTGGTCGCGGCTGTGGCTGCGATGTTTTGACAACCTTATCCGGATCGCCTTTCGTATTATTTTTGCTCACATTCAGAAGGTCGTTCAGGATAGAACAGACGTTATCCAATGCCTTCAACATAGCAGGATCGTTATTTGCAGTGTCAGTAGTTAATGGTTGCCTTATTCCGCTTCGAGCAAGATCGGTTACAGTGGGAAGCTGTGGCGGCATAGCAAGAAAAGGTTCCTGCACGGCTGACGCAGAGCCAAATATGGCATTATTTGCCTCAGTTGATATTCCCCTGATGCTATCAGCGGTTTGTTGAATGCCATTATTTAGCCAACCACCAGCACTTCTTGTAAGTGGGCTAATCGCCCTGGCGATTGTTGAATTCTGCCCTGTAGCCTGATAGACAAAATCATTCAATATGCCAGTGCCATCGATGCCGCCTACAAGTTGTGAAACGTTGTCACCAATTGCAGGTAATACAGCCGAACCAATGCGCTTCATGCCTGTTAATGACGAATCAAACAAAGAGCCAAGAAATCCCTTATCTTCGCCGTCTATTACCTTGTAGCCATTGTCATAGACCGGAATCCCTTTTGGGTTTACAGGTGTTTTTTTATTCTCTGTTGGCTGTGACGCGCCAGCGAGAAGATCGACTGAAGATATATCGCGTTCATGGGTTGGCCTTTTTTGTATAGCCTCTCTGATATCAGCTACCTGGGAGGCTTTTTTGAATCCAAAAGGTTTGCCTGTTAATCCGGATATTTTTTCAGTCAGAGCCTGGTCCATTCCCTTCGCTTTTTCGGAAAGCGAAGATACAGAACCTAATGAAGTAGCCGACGCAAAATCCTTCACCAAGTCCAGGTGTGTTCCAGCAAGGCTGGTAGCCGCGCCGCCAAACAAATTAGTTACGCCACTAATTCCGCTTTCATTTATGGCGATTAACCGCTCAGGCAAACTTGATGGCGTGCCGGTATTAACATCAGCGTTCTCTGGATTAATCGGTTGTGGTTGGTTGCCTGGTTTTAGTGGCTTTTTGGCTGCCTGGGCATGTTGTGCAACTTCAATTGGCTTAGGTGTTGCTGTTGGAACTGCATTCAATACAGATTTTGCCGGAGATGTTCCATCAGCATATTTCACCTTGCGACCAACGCTATATTGCGAATCACGAGCAATTAGCTGACCGCCATTCTCTTTCTGAATTTTATTAAGTCGCGCCAATGTTTCATCGGAGAAACGCCCTTCCCAACGACCAGTATTTGCGTTGAATGTCCCAAGAGCATTCTTTATGAACTCATTGTTAACCGCCGGGTTTCCGCCTTCTTTCGTTGCTATTGCACGAACTAATTGCGTCATAACCTCTGGGTTGCTGACATCTATTTTTTCATTAGGCGAGACGCCAAGATATTTACTGACGTTATCAATATATTGATTGGTATTGTTCTCATTTGGCGGCGCCCATTTGGAAATGATGCTTGATACCGTCTGTAACTTCTGGTGTCCCGCTGCGGCACTGGTGCCGTTGTAATAGCTTGACACCTGGTTTGCCAGCGCCCTGATCCCTTCTTCAGGCGTGTTAAATCGCGCAAAACGTTGCTCACCTTTTGCATTTGGCGCTTCCAGCGTCGCCCCTTCCTGATTAGCGAAAACAAGGTTGCCGAGATTATTATTCCGGTAATTGCGGTTTTTAGCGTTGCTGCCACCAATATTCAGATCCGCTGCAATGGTGTTGCTGGTAGGGGCATTAAATTCAGCCGGGGAAGTATACCCGTGCTCACCAACACCATCTTCACCATCACGCCCGCCTTGTAGCTGCTCACCTAAAGAATGAATCGCATCGACAGTCTTCTTGGTGCCATCCTCAACCGCTTTTTTTACTTGCTTCGTGTTTTCATCAGTGGATAAAAATTTATCCTTAAGGCTTCCAAAAGCAGATTTAGTGATATCTACTGCGCCATTAACACCACGAGCAATATCTCCGGTATCAAAATTCTGAAGTTTTTCACCTGCCCTTTCGAAGCCTAACGCAGAAATCCCTTTGCCTATCAGGTTGGTTGCGCCCGACACTAAGCCGCCCATATCAAGCACATTAGCTGTTGCGTAAGCGGATTTTTGCTGTGTGGATACTGCATCATCATCACTTAAGCCAAAGGCTGCCTTTTGCGCATCTGTATCAGTGTAACCATCTATTGCGTCATATCCCGCCATAGCCAGCGATCCGATGATCGGGATAGCTCTTGCAGCTGTAGATGCAGCTGATTTAACGCCTATTTTTGCAGCACTTTTGAGGGCTACGGATTCGGTTTTTTTCTTTGCAACAGTTTCACCTGTTTTAATTGTGGCCTCTTCGGCAACTACACCTACTGGCTTAACTGCCTTTGCAGTGTTTTTTGCCTCTTTACCAATACCCTTAGATACGTCGCTAGTGGTGCTGATGTCTTTGGCTTTACTAACCTTTGTTTTAACAGTCTTTGCAGCTCCGGCACCAGCTCCAGCGGCAGCGGTTCCGGCAGCGGCTTTTTCACCAACGGAAAGGGCTTTTTTCCCCAGATTGCGACCTTTCCTTTTCGATTTACGCCTTTTGTTTTTACTTGTCTGATCGCCAAAATTGATTTTATTTCTTCCGCCTTGTCGATTTCTCCAGAGATCACTTAAGCCGAACTTATTCCCAGAAGACACCGATTTGCGGAGTTTAACTACTTCGTCAGAGACATTTTCCAGACCATCAATTATTTTGTTGTCATTGGTCTGAAGGATTTTTGTTTGCTCTTCTACTGCCTGTGTGGATTTTGTCTCAACAGCATTATTAAACGCTTTTGCGGATGTTGCTTTTTGAGCATTCACCGCTGCCGGATAAGTGATTGCTGGCGATGTCACTTTTGAAGCTGAAGCCTCACCTTTCCCCTTTTCTACCCATTCTTTAAGAGATTCTGCTTTACCTGTGATCTCTTTAGTAATGTCGTACATGCCGCGAGCAGCCATCCACAACGGGCCACCAGCGCCGACACCTGCGGCATCTGTTAAGGACTCTTCACTGGAAGACCGATTGCCATCTACCCCCATAATGGAGCCTAATTTCCGGAGGAAGCCTTCTTGTAGTTTGGCGTCGGCCTTACGTGCGTTCTGCCATTCTTTTTTTCTGGCTATATCCTCGTTGTTTTTCTGGGATACAAAGCGTCCATTACTATCCCGAAGCGGTCCTTTTTGGCTTTGGGGGGATTGTGGTTCAAGAGGGGCAGAATTGGCGGCTACTGGTACAGAACCTTTCAACTTTTGGGCGGACTGGCGTGATGACGCAAAATGAACGCGCTCTGATGTGTTGGTTGCAACAATGAGTCGTTTTTCTCCGTTGTTGACCTGTGTCCTCCCTTTTTTCATCGGAAGGCGCTTTATATATGGGTTGGCCTGGGTATTCTTGGCATCATCAGAGGCATCGGGTTCGCTTGCTATGCGTCTACGGGATAGTCTTTGACTAACTTTACCCTGCCTTTCATTAAGTTGAGTTATAGACCCTCTACCAGAGAGAATGGCGTCTTTGATCTCAGCAAGAGCCTTGAGTTCGTTTGTGCTCGCCCCCTGAATAGCGTCAATTATTGCGATGCGGTCTTTATTCTCTTTCAAAATAACCTCTCTTTTGCCAGCGGCGATCAACGTTTATTCCCGGCTTGAGCTTTGTATTTTTCTTCCAGGGCTTTTGACATGTGGAGTGCTCGCCATTGCGGTAATTGTTCAACGTCACTAACAGGCTGATATCCATACAGAGTCAGGTTGTTAATAATGGTTAGCCATCCATTCAGATCTAATTGATGGGATAAACTCTCTATTGAGAAAGGGGACGTACAGCGTGGTAGTCACGTCTGCACCCTCCTTAGCGTTTTTGCAATGTTGCGGAGGCAGGATTAGGCGGCTTTTGCCTCTCTCAATAGACATTTTCAGGCCGTGGCGAAGGTCTTTTTGCATAAGCTGTATGCGAGCTACAAGCGGAGTAAACTCCGTTTCAAGCGCCATGCTTTCAATGATGTCGAAACGGCGGTTAGCTGCTTGAGTGAAGTCTTCCGGATCGTCGTCCAGTGCCGTGCATAAAGCGAGTTCTGCAATGCGCATACGGGCCACGCCTGCACTGTATTCAGGGCTTTTCATATCAGGAAGTGACGCACGCATACGTTCAAGGAGTTCCGCGCCTTTCCCGGTTAATGGTTTAAGTATCCAGTCAGTTGGTACACCGTTTACCGGTACGTTGGTTTTTACGTAAGGCGGTACAGTGAGTATCTCTACTGTTTGAGCCAGATCGCTCAGGTTTATATCAGCGTGATGCGTATTACCGCAGTGACTGCACTCATAGGAGTAGGTCATTACTGCATCGGGACGTGAATTAACAAATATCCACCAAAGGGCAGTTCTGCGATCCTGGACTGTCCAGTAAGCACTGTCGTTAATTTCGCCATCCTGCATAGAGTTCAGGTACTCTGTAGTAGTTGCTTCATCTTCTGCCGGGTTCAGGTCAGAATATTTCAGCGCATCCTTCACGGTGGGTGCGTGGAACTGAATTTCTGTCTCAGGGCGGGAAGGCAATGGGAATTTTGGAATGTTCAAGTATTCCTCCGATAAGCAGGTATCTGTTCATTTTCCAGAGGATAGGGAGTGTGTGATTTCGGAGGGGGATTGAGTGATGATTTTGTCAATCGTGTAGTGATTATTGAGGGTGATTTTTACACCTTAAGTGACGCTATTCACATATCCACAGAGTATTTTTATAAACCTTTTTCCATTTTTAATCATTTTTAGATCCTTTTTAGGCATCGCTGGAGCCAGTGGTGGCGCGGCCTGTAGAGGAGGAAGGTGTAAGATTTGCCCTCAACTAAGCGTGATCGGTGTAAGATTTGCCCTCAGAAGGTGTAAGATTTGCCCTCAAAAGGTGTAGTAATTACCCTCAAAGTGATGTAAAAATTGCCCTCACCATTTGAAGGATCACACAGGGTTATGAACAGAGCGGAATTAACGGCAAAAGCCGTCAGTCTTATTGAATCAGCGACACCAATTAGTCGTAGTCTGGCCCAGGCCAACGAGATCACAGAGGCGGCTTATCACCTGACGCGCGACCAAAAGCGATTGTTGTTTATTGTGGTGGGAAGACTTCGTTATGCTTCTAAGGATGGCGTTCTTGGTTCAGGTGCCTGTGAGTTAACGGTCAACGAATATGCAGAGATGTATAATTTGCCCTCTGCCGAAGCCAGCAAGGATATTCGTAAGGCCATCTCAGGACTTAGCGAGAAGAAAGTCACGATATATAACCCTGATGAATCGACTGAATCAGAAGACAGTTATGAGTCTTATCCTTGGATGATTAAGGATGCCTATTCACCACGGCGCGGGACTTACATTATTCATCTGAATCCATATCTCATGCCATTTTTTACTCTGCTTGATAAGAGATTCACAAGGCTGAATTTTACCGAAGTATCTCGCCTAACAAATCCTTATTCTATGCGGCTTTATGAGTCCTTATGCCAGTACAGAAAGGATGATGGAAGCGGTTTTGCCATACTGGGCGTCGAATGGATGCGGGAGCGTTACGGGCTGCCAAAAAGCTACCAGCGGTATGCTGAATTTAAGAGAAGTTTTTTAACGAAGGCTGTAGCAGAGATTGAAAAAAATACAAAAATGAAAATAGTCTTCTCAGAAGTGACGGAAGGCGGCAAAGTTTCCAGGATAAAATTTACCTATCAACAGTCTTAAGGGCAATTTTTACACCACTCTGTAGGTGTAGAATTTGCCCTCAACGATCGGCAATTGAGGGCAATTTTTACATCTAAATCGCATGTATCTTGTCGTTTATAGTTTAGGTTTTCATGTAACCTATTGATATACAATGATTATGTAAAAATCACCCTCAGTCTATATCGTGTGTGTCTGGCATTCTTATTGCTATTTTCCTTAATCGTTTGTTAGGTTAACTTATTGATTACATTGGAATGTGTAAAGAATGCCATCATTACAGATGGATTGATGATGTAAAAAATGCCCTCAAAATTGCGCATCCTTCCCTACCCGCTATCGTTGGGGGCGTGGTTGCTGACGGGAAATGATCATCCCGCCAGCACACATAATTAAAGCGTTTCAGAATTTGATCACTCCACTGATAGCCCCCTTTAACGCACTTGTGGCCATACCTGCTGCACCGTTGACCAAAGCAGAAACACCTGAGCCTGCGGATGTGTATTTCTGGAAAGTGATTGGGTATGACAAGAACTCTGACACCTGATCACGTGAACGTGTGATTTCCCCAAGTTGCGTAGGAAATACGCGCATTTCTTCTTCCAGTTCTTTTCCTCCGTCCTGAGTTACCCGGTAGAGACGGATTTTCATCAGATATTCAGGAGGAAGGTTTATTGTTCCGTCCGGATTTGTTACGCGAGAGCGACGCTCTTTGAACCAGTTCATGATCTTGCCGTCTTCGGTATCCCTTACGGTCATAGTGACAGGCCCGGCGCTAACGTAGGTTGGCTTACTGAACTCCACGCTGCCTATCACCTTGCTTTCTGTCTCAATGTTCCCACTGCTGTAGGTGATATCCTTCACGAACATATCGAAGCCGTTCAGACCATCCACTTCAACGGTCCACTGCCACCCCTGGGCGTAACGGATACGCATAGCGGTAGCAACAATATTTTTCCCGTAGGCAATATCGCTACTGTAATTCCCGCTTACCCCGCCGCCTGATATGGCTTTATCAAGAATGTCGCTAATGAGGTTGCTGGTGAATGATTTCGTGTTAAATGACAATGCGGTGGTCAACGTTCTACCAACGCTGCTGAAAATACTCACTCTGCGCCTCCAGCGTTAAAAAATGGTAGCCCCCGGAATAATGGCCCGGTTTGAGGACATTTTTTCCTCAATCTCCTGCACGCGGGCATATAGCGTGGCTTCATCGGGCAGATCGGAGTAGTCAAATTTCCCGTCGATGGACGCTCTACGCTGCCGGGCGACATTTCTGACATTGATAAGCGCCTCCAGATATTCCTCCAGCATTCCAATGATTGCAGGAGGCACTTGCCATTCATCCAGCTTTCTGTCGCGTAGATTAACCAGATAGAGCATCCGAAAAGGCCAGCGTTCTGAACCTGTTAGCTCTAATTCAATAAAGCCGGATAATTCATCCGAATAGACCAACAGGCCATTGTTGTCGGTAACATGAACCAGAGAGAGATAATCTTCTGGCAATGGAATTGCAGTACCACCAGCTTTTTCAAGTTTTAACGTTTTCACTACCCCTGCCCTGTCCTGATACGTGGTCAGAGCTTTGATCAGGAAGGCTTTCAGCGTTTCTTCTTCACGCACAAGCAGTGGATTAAATCGTGCCTTAACGCTTTCTAATAATTCGGTTGGTGTCATCGTGCCTACAACTCCAAAACAAAGATGTTCCCGCCACAAGGGCGGGAGCGGGGATTATTCTGCCCAGTTGTAAACAATACGCAGAGAAGGTTTAACAACAGCCGTTACGTCTTCGGAGGAGAAGTCCACGGCGTCGGAATACACTTTGCAGTGAGAATATGTGCGGATCAGACCTTTATGGTTACCGCTATTGGATTCAGCAGCTGCCTGTAATGTAATTTCCAGATATTCTTTGCCGTATACCATTTGTTTTACAGCAGCGAGAACTGCGCCCTCGATGGTTTCCGCACATGTGACCTGAAATTCACCAGAGTTGCGTAGTGGTCCGTGCTGGTTGAATTTCATGCCACCAGGAGCGTAATCTTCCACATCTTCGCGTGTCATTTCTGGTAACTGAGCAGTACGAACCAGCACAGACAAATGCTCATAACCTTTAATGGTCATCCAATATTCAGAGCCAATAAGTTTTTCGCCCGCAGCCAGGTTTTTATTAAACCGAGATTTCAGAAAGGCGATATCGGCTTTTGTATTTGCAAAACCGGACATAAATACTCCTACACAAAAACAGATGATATGTTGCTACGGTTAATCGAGGTATTTCCGCTGCATTGCAGGGTTACCGTGTTATGAGTGAAATAGCCTTCCGGTGTGCGCGGGGCGTCCAGCTGGTAACTTACGCTTTTGATAACAACGCCAGTCAGCAGGACGTTTCTGCCAATATTAATTGTGACTGTTTCAGGAATCCTTCCCATTGGCGCAACGTCATTTAACTCTGGAGAGGCCATTTTTAATAAGGTTGTAATTGCGTCATTAACTTCAATTTTCGCATTGGATGTTGCTAAGAAATCCAGCACTAGATTGAACTCTGGTGGTTGTTGCCCTTCCCAGATTAACGTGGAATTGAATCGGCTTTTGCTTGTACGGCCACTTAAAGTTTGTACTATGCCAGTCAATGATGAAGCTGCATCACTAATTGTTCCTAACAAACTTCCCATAGCTTTATCTTCAAATGGAGATTGCCATAGTGATGCTAATTCCGCAGACGAACCTTCTCCGATATAGCCAACCACCATATCTGTATTGGACTCGTTTATAATATAAACCTTTAAAAAAGGGCTTATGCCATCAGCTAAACTTGCCCCGCAATACACAGCTATTCCTCCCAGAAAGAGGCCACCTTTGCAGGCGGCCTGTGTCACTTACAAACCGCGTTTTTTGCGAATGCGCATTGATTTTTTGCGGTTGATATTTGCTACGGATGTGTGCGCTTTGCGGCGTGCTTTTTTCAGCGCCTGTTTTTGCAATGATGTCATGCGGCGAGGGCGCGGGCGCTTACGGATAATGGTAACCTTGCCATCACGGACCACTTTTTTACGTACCGCTTCCAGCATTGCGCTGTCACCACCAGCAACGGTGTAAATGGCAATAGCCGCTTCCATCATGTCGGCGTCGCTTTCGGAAAGCGCGTCATATACACGTTCGGCAGCAGAGTCATCTTCATCGTCGATCATCTCGGTTACGTCGTCCTGGTCTGCGCCAAGCGCAACAGCAGCATCTGCAAGGGCTGCAAGAGCATCGTTATAAGCATCGACTTGTTCATCGGTAAAATCGGTGTCTTCATCGATATCAGCCAGGCCAGCCATAGTGATTGCTAACGCATCAAATGAGTCAGCTTCCGGATCGCCATCCTCAATCCAGCCAGCAAGCATGGAAGCCGCCAGGCTGCGCATATCTCCTTGTGCGCGAGACTCAACCGCTTCCATCATCGCGGTTTCAATATCTTCTTTTGGCTTTGCTTGAGTGTTAGTTCCTTTCTGTTCGGCGCTTTCCAGCATGGCTTTATCATCATTTCCCAGCGTGGATTTATCACCGCTTTCAAAGCAGCCAGAACCAAAAATCGCACGCATAAAAGGATCAGCAGTATAATTTTTCATTTTCAAACCTCTCTCCCCCGCATTCCTGCGGGGGTAATAAATCAGCGCATCAGAATTGGTTTGCCGACAATTCGGCGAGCAGTTCCAGTTGGGCAGACAGACCAGGATACTTCCCACAGGTCGATGTCTTTTTGGACAACCTGGACAACATATGGATCTTCGCCTTGAGACTTGTCACGAGGCGTCACTAGCGCACCTGAGGCATAGAATCGATCAAGCAATTCAGTCATTGCTTTCATCAGCGTCGCTTGGGTAATGCCGTCAGGTTCATGCTTAATTGTCTGAGCAACTTCATAGAAATTGCGGGCAATAGCATTCATCAGAGACGAAACGTGCTGGAATCGCAGGTAGTTGTTTTTACTGAAAGTTGTTAAAGAGTCGTCGATGTAGACAGAACCATCAGCAGCAACAGAAACTGGATTAATGCGTGCAAGGACGAACGCTTCGCGATCAACGGCACCGATATTTGGTATTCGGGCAATATTCTGTCGATCAATCGTCGCGCGAGATACACCTGCCGGAGCGTAGTGCCAGCCACCAACATCAGAAACCAGCGCAACACCTTTCGCTTTTGCGACAAATGCGTCGCAACTGATGCCGTAAACAACATTCATACCAGTGAAGGTGTCTCGACAGGAGAATGGGAAGTAATAACGACTTGGTTGATGTGAGCCACCAAAACTATGGCTTTTGGCTTCTGAAATGGCATTTTCTGGCATCTGATTGCCATTCAGGTCGTAGAACATGTCTACGCGAACGTCTTCAGCCAGATTTTTGAGCGCGGCTAAGACGGAAGCGTCATAGCAGCCCAGTGACAGCAATGCGGTGTAATTAACCTCTGAAGCTTCGAGGACTTTTAATGCTTCCAGATAGTCTTCAGTGTCAATGGTGGACAGATCGCCATCAGTGCCGCCTTCAAAAGCCACATCCTCAAACATGAGTTGAGCAGCAGATGCTTCCGCATTATCTGCCAGGACGGCACCAATGCGAGTGGACTGGCTTTCAAGCAGTGTCGGAATCCATGCTGGTTGGCCCATGTCGTTAGTGCCTTCTGGATTGAAGGACACCTGGTGGCTTTCCAGCACCTCAACGGACCCATCGGTTTGTTTTTCTTTCAGCGTCAGCGTAAAGAGTTCGCTTTCTTCATCATCGCGAGTTAGTGATAACATGCGGTTTTGAGATGCATCACCATCTTTGATGAAGAATACGGCCATCCCATCATCAATCTGGGGTGTCTCTTTTGGAGTGAAGGTTACTGATTTCGTTGTTGCAGTTGAAGCAACGGCAACGCTCAATGTGTCACCTGGATTTACTGTGGTTTCAGTAGGTTCCACGGTAAGTGTTTTGTTCGCCTTAGCCGCTTTTGCTCTGCCCGCAACGGAAACAGAAATACCCGGCACCTTCATGTCTTTAGCGCAAACACGAACGACATAACCAGAGCCGCCTTTTACGGCACGTTCCACGTGGCGGTATGGTTCAAATGCCGATCCCTGGCGAGGGTGAATAGGTGAACCTAATACGCTTTGAAAAGTCGTATCGTCAACTTTCAGCACTTTACCCGGTGCGCCACGACGCGATATTACAAGTCCAGCAAAGACGGATGCGCCACCGCTGGTATTGGTGAGGGTAGCGTCAGCATTTACCGCCATTACAGCAACGCCAGCTGCCTGCCCTACCGAAAAACTAATCTTATTCATGCTGTGTTCTTATCCTCTAAAGCGAGAGAACGAGGCAAGGCTACCCACGGTTAATGGGTAGCCTCTGATCAGGATTCGCTTACCGTGAAGTTGTCGCCTACGGTTACTTCTTTCGTAGTCGGTTCAACACTGACGGCGCTTACGCTTTTAGGTGCCTCCCTAACAGTGACCGTGCACTGTGCGGTTTTATTGCCGTCATTAGTTTTGATTGTCAGCACTGCCTGCCCTGCCTTAAGAGCGGTACATGTAGTGCCATCAACCTGGACAATTTCAGGGTGATCGGACTCAACAGTGAAAGATTTGTCTGTTGCGTCAGATGGCGTGATAGTTACTTGAATGTTTGCCATTCTTTTCTCCTGAACGCCCCTTATTCAGGGGCGTGTTTTTGCCTTACTTCTGCTTTGTTTTTTTCTGTGCCTTTGAAGTGCTCGCGGCGATAGTTTCACCTTCATTTACGTCAACTGACGTAGGTGATACCGACACGTTCGCCACCATTACTTTTTTTCGTTGACCTTCCCGGTCAGCATGTCGATTGCACCTTCTTTGGCACGAGTCAGACGCAGGCGGGCGAAATAATTCTCACCGTTGCGCGGGTGGACTTCGTTGATAGCACTACCCCAGAGAGTGGTGCGGTTAACGAGAGATGGATTGGTTTCGTGCACATACGGGATTGCTGGGACCGCATCACCAGCGATCAGCCCGGCTTTACCGATGCCTTCACCGCGACCATAGAAATAAATGTCATCCAGACCTAAGTCATATCCCTGTGCCTGGAATTGCTCACATACAGGCTGCGGCACTTCGTAAATACGAATCGTGCCAAACAGGGTGCCGATGTACTGCACATACGGTGACTGAACGTAGCCCGGCGCGATTTGGAAGTGCTGTGGAGGCAGAGAACGCAGGAAGTTAGCTGCGTCACCACCTGCGAAGCCGCCGCGAATACCCGTGGTCAGGGTGCGGTTTGCCATTTCCTGAGACAGGGCGTTTACTGCGTGGCGCAGGAGGCCGACCCAGGACTCATAGTTTTGAGCTTCAGGCAGAGCCACATCAAATTCACGACCATAAACGGTATGGAATACCAGGGTGCGAAGACGCATGATGTCGGTTTCATGGGAGATCCAGTTGCGCATTGCAGAGAACTGAAGAGCTGCCAATTCAAGGCCGTGTTCGCGGCTTAAATCGGAAGCGGACATTACTGTGTGTTCGGAAGCAATTACGTACTGAGATGGGCGAACTTCATACTTGCGCATAGCCTGGTTGATTACCGGAATCAGGCTTGGATTGCGCTCGATGTTAATTTCGACCTGAACAGCAATTTCAGTCCCTTCTGCTGGCGCTTGAGTGAAGGTAATGTCGATGACGCCAGTGTCATAAGCGACTTTTGCGGTGGCGGAGAAAGCATTGCCTTTGCTGTCTTTATCATTGAAATAAAGGTTGCCATCGCCGTCGTCAACCTTGGACGGTTTGCGGTTGATCAGCAGTTTGTTATAACCAGCGCGCAGCGGGCAGGATTGGCCCTCAAAATTTTGGATGTCGAACTGGAAAGTTTTGGTGCTGCCATCACCTTTAGTGGAAAGGGTATACAGGCGTTTCATTTGAGAATAAACACCTGCGGACTGCATATTCAGTTCGTCACCTTGCTTGAAGGTGCCGAATTTTGTGCCTGCTACGTTGACCAGTTCATAGATATTTGACTCGTCACGTTCACAAGGAACAAAAGTACAGGCATCACTGGTAGCAGCACCCAGCGATGCAGGCAGAATCAGAGCTGCATACTGAGCTACTTTCATTACACCATCAGAGCTGCGCATCGATTGAGCGACAGACTCAAACATTGCCCTGCCAGTACCTTCATGCTTATCGCTGGCACATTCAGTCATCAGGCGCTCAAGTGCCATGTGTGCGTTTGCCAGGATGTCGCTTGCCGGGTAGTGACCATGCTGGCGCTTGTACTCATGCAGAGACATAGCCCACCCACCAGCGATCTGACGTGCAACCTCTGGATTTACGCCTTCAAACATAGCCTCCTTCTGGATAGCTTTGTCCAGGTTCTCCATCATCACTGCCTGATCAGCAATCATATTGCCCGCAGCATCGGTGGTCGGATCGACGGTCATAGCCATGACGCTTGCCGCCCGATTCATAATATCGCGCTCGCGATCACGAGCTGGCTGAATGTTTTTATTCACGGTTAAGCCCTAAATTCGGGCGCGGCGTGAAGGTTCTTTTGACGCGCTAACAATACCAACTTTGTGATTTAGTCAATAGCATTAGTAAAATAAAATCTATTAACACGCACGTTGTTATGTGGTTTAATTTTAATTTTCTAACATAAATCATTACGGTTATGGCGTATCGGATCTTTGTTTCGTATAAAAATGGCGCGAAAAGCCACTCCCTGAACACAACGAGCCGCTTTCTTGTTGAGGCGCAACTGGCATCAATTCTTGCTGAAAGTGAGATACTCTCCCTCGCTGAACGAATCGTCATCCAGTTTTCTGGTAGAGATATTCTTAATGTTCCCGCCCTCACCCCGGCCTCCGAAGTTATGGAATCAATTAAATGGCCTGTATGCGGATGTCCCGCGAGAGTTGAAGAGCCGGTAACAGCTACGCTCTATATGCCGAAAGCTGTGAGAGACTGGCTTGCTATGATTGGCAATGGGAAAGTCAGTGCTGGACTGCGAAAGTTAATTGAAATGGCTGATATCCCAGAGTTAAAAAACGCATGGCGACAGTGAACAGGCAGGAAAAAATGAGTCACGCAAATCCATCAAAATCACAATATCGCTTAATGCTGGCAATCGCGTCAGCGATACCAACCAGCCTGAATCCCCCTGCTGGTTATCCCGCTGTTGTTGATGATTGTTTTCAGTATTATGGCGAAGACATCCTGGGCCAATCGAAGGCGCTAAAACAGTTATGTAAAGCAGGGATTCTTCACTGCATAGGTGAGCCGGATGATTTTGTTGTCATGCTGGCAGATCGTGACTCGTTTTTGTTGTCCTGGAAAGCTGGCGCACGCGAGGCCCGCCTGGGGAATGGTATTGGCTATATAGACTATAGCGATTGCCCGCTGGCATTTGCTGGTGGATATATGCATTGGCATGAGCGAAATAGAGGCCGTCAGCGTCAGTATCGTTTGAGTGACTTTAACGTCTGCCACGGTTTCGAAGAAGCTGACAGCCAGGATATCTGGCTTCAGGAGCCGTGATCCCCCTTCCCTTCCCAAATCTCCCTATTCCTTTGGTTATTCAGTGCGTTTCGTTGGTTGCATTCATCGATCGTGCTGAATAACTGTTCTGTGTATGTTGGATACTTGTTTAACAGCACTGGCGTGTCCTCTGGCACTAAACAAGGGGAGTAATCAATCAGATTTGCCTGCGGCTTGCTGGTGGCTTCTACGGTAATTTTCACTGGCACGCTGGTTGATGGCTTTTGCCCGTTCCCGCTGCATCCTGATAACGTCATCAGGCACACGCACATCGTTAATCCCAGCACGGCGTAACGCAGTTTCAAGACGAGTGATTTCATTCTGGCTTTCCTCCCGTTGTTTGATCAGTTTGGTATTCAGTTCTGCTGTTTTTCGCTGGTACTCCTTTTCCAGAGCTTTGACTCTTTCGTTTTCGGCCTGCATGGCAGAGCGAGCGTTCTCACTTAACTGTAATGCGGTAGAAAGCGTGTTGTTTGTGCTTTCCAGTAGTGATTTTGAGTCTTCAAGCGACCGGACATACCTGATGTGTTCGATAACTGCCGTCGTTGTTCGGTAAATTCCAGAAATGGCTAAAAGCGCAATTACAATCAAAATTATCTTTTTCAAAACCATCCTCTTCAGGTTCACTTTTGGTGTTAAACATGTACCAATTTACATCCGTTTATGTGCCTAAGTGGTGCTGCTATGGTTCCTTTTTGGTGCTCTTTTGGAGCGCATCGATAACGCCTTGTGGCATGATTAAACTGATTGCCGGACTCATTACTGCATCGCCCAGTAGAGAACCTGTTAAGGTGATGGCTACAGCGTTCTCTAGCCCCTTGGCGGCCTGAGTTGTTGACGTTTTAATGCGGTCAGCAAGGGCTACGACACTCTCACTTGCTGAATTAATCCCGGAGAGTGAAACTTCAGCTACTGTTACAGCTTCCCGTAAATCATCAATTTCATCCTGAGTAATGTCCGGAGCCTGAGCTGCCCCACCACCAGCCTGTCCACCATCACTATCACCCCCAGCACTCCCGGCAGCTTCAATTTTTGCGTTTATGGCGTTCATGGCGGTATTCAGATCGTCAAGTTTCAGCGCCGCCAATGCGTCCGTTAGTGATTGCGGTATGGAAACATTCCCCATCCCCTCAACCAGGGCGAACGCTGGCGTGGGGATCAGTTCATTACCTTTTGCGTGGCACTCCCAGCCAATCTTCATCTGTAACAGCTCTGATGGCGTCGTGTATGGGGAAAGAGAGTCAGCCAGGGCTGATGATGCCTTGCTTGCCTCATTGAGTTGTTCGGAAAATCCAAGCAATTGAGTCGTCCAGGCAGACACTGAATCAGGATAGGTTTTATCAGGATGAACCATTTCCTGTATGTCGCTTGCGAGTGACGAAGCTTTTGAAGAAGCCGCCCGGCTTATGGATATTGATTCCGGTGTGGAGGCACCAGCGCCGGACAGAATTTGGAAGGCTTTAACTTCACCTATTGAATCAAGCATTATGCGACCTGAAAAATATCCTCGCCGTTGGCGATAACAGAACCACAAGAAAGCGGATCGCCTACGCAGACGACTCCCTTTCCACCTATTGAATACCATGCCCGCGTCGATACAGCCGATCCCGGATGTGTGCTGTTACCGTCTGTATGGCTGGGGAACATGGCACCATCCACAACAACTGGCTTACCGTTGACGGTGAACCAGGGAACGGTTTCAGCAACCAGCCGCGGCGGGAATCCTCCGTGACCGGAACAAAGTGTGTCGCTGGTGGCTATTGCGCTCATTCTTCATCTCCTGGTTATTCGCCTATTGTCATCACTTTGTTATTTCGTCACTCAAAGAGAGAGTGAAATCACGAAATATTTAAAATTCTCGTTTTATTCTCGAATTGTTCTCACCTTTGCATCAAACCCAGAAAGTGGTTAAAGATATTCTCAAAATAATCTCAATAACGACTCTCTTTCATCTCGAATTGTGTGGATTTTCGATTCCTTCTCTTTTAAAATCATGATTTGATTCTCAAATGTGTCTCAGAAGTGGAGCAAGAAGATGCGCATTTTTATCGACGATGGTTCAACAAATATCAAAATGCTGTGGGAACACGACGGGGAAACTCGCACGCACATCAGTCCTAACAGCTTTAAGCGCGGCTGGTCCGCAACATTTGGTGCTGGCAAGCCGTTTAACTATGTCATTGACGACGAAAAGTATTCGTATGATTTGATCTCGCCAGATGTTCTGCCGACGAATAACGTGGAATGGCAATACAGCCCGCTTAACGTCCTGGCTGTTCACCATGCTTTGCTGACCAGTGGCATTGAGCCGCAGGAAGTAGAAATCGTGGTCACGCTGCCTCTGGCGGAGTTTTACGACGACGACGCGCAATACAATCTCGATAACATCGAGCGCAAAAAAGCCAGCCTTATGCGCCCCGTCACGCTGAATAAAGGCAATGTGTTCACGATTAAGAAAGTTACGGTACGCCCGGAGTCTATTCCGGCAGGAATTGGCCTGTGCGACAATCTGAACCCTGCCCACTCTGTTCTTATCGTCGATTTGGGTGGAACTACCCTTGATGTTTCAATGGTCGCCGGGCAAATGACGGCAGTTTCCCGTGTTTTTGGCGATTCGAATCTTGGCGTCTCTCTGGTTACCAGGGAAGTAAGGCAAGCACTTGCCAGAGCCAATACCGAAACGTCAAATTACAATGTCGATCAGCTCATTATTAACCGCCACGATGAAGATTATCTGAACGACAATATCAATGACCCATCAGCTATTGGTGATGTGAAAAAGGCCATTGCTGCAAGTATTGACCGTCTGCGTACCCGCGTTCTTGATGTGATTGGCGACTTTAAAGGATATACGCATGTCATGGTGATCGGTGGCGGCGCACCACTGGTGGCTGATGCAATTCGCGAGCAAGTTAATATTCGCGATGACCGTTTCTTCGTGGCGGATGACCCGCAACTTGCTCTTGTTCATGGCCTGAAAGCAATCGGTTAACGAGGTATGTCCATGTCTCAGGAACGTAAGAAAGTGATGATTTATCTTCGCCCAGAGGCTTATGCCAATGAAAAGGCGGCGAGCGAGAAGATAAAAAAACATAGCGATATGGCAAGAACTGCATTGTTGGCAGGGCTTGCGCTGGGAGAAGTCGATAGCAGGCTTCCAGGATTACTGGCTTCCCTGCTAACCGAAGACAATAACCCGGATCTGATCCGAAAAATGCTGGCGTCCTTCCTGGAACTACCTGCTGCGGTTGAAGAGCGACCTGCCTCCATTGAGCCAGTGAAGGAGCAAGTTGTTGCCAAAAGCGCGTCGGCGCGCAATCTGGCTGACTCTCTACCTGATTGACGGTTCATACACTATCTTAAGGCTGCAAATTGCAGCCTTTTTTGTTCAGTTTTGGTGTCAAAATGGTGTTGAAGTGGCACCAAAACAACGCCGAATTGGTGTTGTTAATGTACTGGTGCATATTTGGTGCTAATTTAGTGCTATTCAGGCGCAAAACGTGTACCAGTATCCATCGGATTTGATGTTATACTCCTGGCATTAAGAATGGTGCTATTGCTGTACCGTTGATGTGTTAAATCGGTACTGTTTTAGTGTGAAAATAGAGCCGTAATAAAGCCGAGGTGCGGACATGATTATCCTGGTAGCAAGTCAAAAGGGAGGCTGTGGCAAGTCAACCACCAGCGTCAATATTTGTGCCGAGCTGGCCCGAAAAAACAAAGATGTCGTCTTGATTGATGCTGATAAACAGGGAACGGCAGCTCGATGGGCGTCAGACCGTAATGCAGGTG
This sequence comes from Escherichia sp. E14S1, assembly GCF_004211995.1. NCBI lineage: Bacteria > Pseudomonadati > Pseudomonadota > Gammaproteobacteria > Enterobacterales > Enterobacteriaceae > Escherichia > Escherichia sp. E14S1. The sequence continues at coordinate 60,905 of NZ_RHJQ01000032.1, read as the reverse complement.
AGGTTGCCCCTGTCATTCACTGCGTGCAGAAGTTCGATAATATTCGTGAGACGCTGCTCGATCTGGATAAACGTTACGAGTACGTTGTCGTCGATACTGCTGGTCGCGACAGTCGTGAGATGCGTACAGGCATGACAGCGGCAGATGTGCTTCTGGTGCCGTTCCGTCCTTCCCAGCCGGATCTGGATACTCTACCGCACCTTGTTGAGGTTATAGCTGAGGCGATGGATTTCAACCCTAAACTTAAGGCGTATGCCATGCTGACTATGGCACCATCCAACCCGGTCGTTAACGAAGCCAATGAGGCAAGGGAATATCTTGCTGAATACCCGCAACTTGAACTCCTGAAAACTGTCGTCCGTGACCGTAAGATTTATCGTGACTGCATGGCAGAAGGGAAGGGTGTTGTTGAAATGGACAACGGGAAAGCAAAGGGCGAGATCCAGATGTTGATTAAGGAGTTGTTATCGTGATTAAGCGCCGTGAGCCAGTGAATGCACAAGCTGTAAAAGACCCTGAACTAGAGCGCCGCATTGAAGAGTTCGCCATTAAAGCCGATTTGGTGCCGGGCGTTGAGGCTGCAACTCAAACTCCAGATAAAGATGCGCCGCGTGACTTTAAATCCATACGCGTGAGCTTTAATGAATATGAGTACGGGGTGCTCGATGCGTTAAGCAAAAAGCTTAACCGCAGCAAATTGAACCTGATTCGACATGCCATCCTCATGCTTGCTGAGTCAGAGGATGCAAAATGATACCGATTTGATGCCTCATTGGTGTCTATCATGTACCGGTGCAATAATGGTGTCAAAGTGGTGCCGTAATGGTGTTAATATACAACCATATTGATATCAAATTGACACTGTATCGGCATCAAAAGCCCCGCCTGGGGCTTTTTCTATTTGAGCGTTGCAATGATATCGTTAGCGACTATTCGCGTGGATGCTTTGCATGACACGGACCGTCTGGCTGGCATGTGGTACAGCTTAAAACCGTTTCTTTCGTACAATTCGCGAATTTTGGGCGCGCCACTGTTTGTTATCACTACCTTCGCGCCGCGCTGGTGGGCAGCCACCAACAGTGATACAAGCCTTTTTTGTTCATCGAAACGGAAGCTATTTCCTGAATAGCTGGTAAATCCCTCTGTATCCGGCAGCGGTTCATACGGCGGATCGCAAAAAATCACATCGTCTTCACCAGCCGCCTCGATGACGCCAGCAAAGTCACCTGATACAAAGGATGTGTTTTTGAGTACGTCATCAGCCAAAAACGCCTCCATCTCTGCATGTGGGAAGTAGGGCGCTTTGTATTTGCCATACCCCACGTTGAAATCGCCATTTTGGTTGTACCGTGTTACGCCATTAAAACAGTGCCGATTAAGGTACAAAAAGGCGGCAGCATGATGTAGCTGGTCATACTTTCCTCTGTTAAATGCCTCACGCACTTCGAGGTAAGCGTCAGCGTTGTTGTAATTTTTGAAAAAACTATATGACAGCGTGACGAGCGAATGTCCTTCCCGCTGCAATGTCTGATAGAAGTTAATCAGGTCACCGTTAATATCATTAAGCAGGTTGTGGCGAAATCCTGCATTCGTAAATACGGAACCGCCACCAACGAACGGTTCTATTAACCGCTTGCCGTGTGGTAGATGCTCAAGCACTGTAGGCAATTCTGAGAATTTACCACCTACCCATTTGAAGATCGGACGCTCATATTCATCCGGAGTCCGAATGGTGCGCATATAGCTAATTTCAGCCATCGTATCCCGTTTTTCTATGGCTATGCTTGCTATAGATTTACTCATAGAGCACCCCCTTATTCGCTTCGAAAACTGCCTTTGCGAATCCATGTGGAGTAGCACTTCTAAAATTAGCCCTGTCAGGCCCTGGTGGCGCGGCATGGATTCTGTTATCTGGCTTGCCTAATGATTCGTCCATTAGGGCATCAGGCATGACAAAGCCCTGGCCGCTCCAGAGGCATGTTTTTTTGGTGTAGTTATCTTCCTGACAATATGCAGTGAAGAAGTAAGGGTGAAAGATGTGATCTGGCTTACGCCAGAATGTCGATATTTTGCTGACCGGATTTTCAATCATGTACGGACAACCGATCATCTTTGCAATGTCATAACACTGCCAGACAACCTGCATTGCTTTGAACTGGAAGACCGGATCTTTATTAGCCTTGTCCGAAAACCAGCGCGCGCCGGAAACAGCCAGGTCAGTACACGGTGGGAACCCGGCCAGAAACACGATGCGCTGCAAATTCTTACGGAGAAAAGCGTATACTTCATCGCTATCGATGATCGCACTAATACGCGTCAGAACGGCACCTGATTGCATCAGCTCGTCACTGGTCGATAAGTGCTGTGGATCGACGATAGCGGCATCGACACCGTATTCCAGCCAGGGGGCAACCATTCCCCCCGTAAAATCACACACACTCACAACAAGCGGTCGGTTATTATCGTTCTGCTTCACCGCCAATGGCCTCCACCAGCGCGTTAAACAGTGCAGATAATTCGCCCGTAAAGAGCACGAAATCAGCATCAAATCGTTGTGCTACATCCTCCCGGTCGATATCGTCATTCTGGTCATAGAGATCATCACAGAATGTCAGGGCTTTGATACTCATATCATCGTTTACTCTGAACGACGCGCGGTCCATCCAGTTAATTGCAACGGTCGTAGCTACTTTCCCCGCCTCAATGTGAGACATAATCTCGTCGGACTGTAGATCAACTTTGTTGCAGCGAACGGCACCACCATCATCAAACAGAGCCTTTAATGTGGCATCTTCACCTGCTGTGAATCCGGCAGGGAAGCCGTTTTTAAACCACTCGGTCATTGTGATTTCCAGCGGTTCGCGTGGTGTGAATGGAATGACGGGCAGGCTGCCGAGCGATTTTCGCAATAAAGCCAGCTGATCCTCTGCCTTTTTGGCGCTGCTTGCCTCAACGAATACCAGATGGTTGCTGCGGTCGATCAGGATTTTGGCGAGTGATTTTCTCGTGAACGCGCGAGGCAAAAGGGAATGCAGGACTTCATCTTTAAGACTGTCTCTTTCCGTTTTCTTCAGCTTGCGTGCTTGCTCTTCTTCGAGTTTCAGGACTTTTTTCTGCAACTCTTCCTTGAGCACCTGCGAAGGGAGAATTTTTTCTTCTCGCTTATGCTGTATTAGCAGAAAACCCTGGTATTCATGGGTGAGGTTGTCACCAAGAACAGGTGTCCAACCGACTTTAGCTGTGTCCTGAGAACCGCAAGGAGTAAACACGAATTTGCTAAGAGCATCGGATACTTCTGCGGCACTCCAGTTAACTTCACGTGAAAGACGATAGATGAAGATGTTTTTGAAAGCGACAGATCTCATGTTTCACCAATTGTGTTAGAAAATTCTATTCAATTATCTAACACAATTGGATGTGTTTTCTATCCCTTCTTGAAATCAAAGTTGCTTGCGATAGCCTGGAAGGTGCCTCCTGCCTTGAAATCAATATTTTCGTCGGCTGTCACAGAAATGTTTTTGCCATTAACGCTGATGTTATCGGCTGATTTGACGTTAACACTCCCTCCCGCATTCACTACTACATCAGCCGGGCCAATGATGTATATCTGCCCTGATTCATTCATTCCTATCCTTGAGCCTGCTGCCGTATTCGCTATTTCATATCCACCGCCAACCGTTCGCACTTCGAGCACATTGTTGCGGTGAATAACGAAATCTTTTGTCGCCGAAAATTGCGGGCGGGGAGGCGCTCCGTCTACTTCAGGTGGCGTCCAGCCGCTACCATTGCCTGACGCCTCCGGCGCGACGTTTGGTACTCCACCAGGCGCATCCTGAGCCGCGCCAACTATCATTGGGCGTCTGGTATCAATTCGACCATTAACATCCAGATAAGGAAACTCTACCCATACCAGGTCGCCTTTTACTGTAGGTACAAACGCGTTACCTATGGGTAACTGGTATTCTGCCCAGGGGAGATCATCGTCGGGAACTCCATTCCAGTCAGGTAAAATTCGAACCTGAGCGCGCATGAGTCCTGCCGGGTGTTCGGTTCCTACTATCTGCGCTCTACGCTTCACTTATTTGGCACTCCTAATATCATTCTGGTTGTGTAGCCTATACGATCTTCAAAGTGAGCGACGTTTTTCACTATGAGCTTACGTGGCATTGATTCATCGATACGGTTTTCTTGATCATAACGGTATACAAGAATCTCTATCAGCATTCCTGGCTTTATATCCGGATTGCCTGCAACTTCTATATCCATTTTGGGGACGAGAGACAGCTGCATATTGCGAAGAGTTTCCATATCGGAATCGGATATGTAACGTACAGGCAGGGAACTATCGCCATATTCGATATAACCATCAGTCATGGAATAGCCCACAAAACGGTACTGATTCTTTGCTGTTGTCGCATGTTCCTGTTGAATCATGCGCATTTTTGACAAGGTGTATTTCGCTTGTGGATTATTACCTTCGTAGGTGAAGGATGGAGTTTGCTTCATCAGATCAGCCAGGGTGTAAAAGTTAAATTCTCCCCGGCAGACCCAACACAATGCACCTTTGTCGCGTGCTATCTCTGAGAGCATTTTTGACGGCTTGTCGCCTGCGTTCAGGTGATATGTAACCGCACGCTTTAGGACACTGCTGGAAATTTTAAGATTGCCGCTATACGCCTTGAATATGGTGTCCGGCGTTTTGTTCGTGTGTAGATTGGTGCGAGGGGAGGGGATCTTAAACCGATGCACGTCTTCACTGACCGCAATAACGGTAACTACATCCCCAGCCAGCATTGCTGACGTAACAAAAAAAGTTGTTTTAAAAGTGCCAGCATTACCGTTTGGATCGCCCATTTCAGCCACCAGCGATGCACCGTATTTAGCTTTCCAGTCATCAATTATGGTGCCTGTCATGTCATGAATTTCCAGCTTCAATAACGGCGCTTTAAGGCTGCTCTTTTCCACGTACACTGCGGTAAAAATCCAGTCTCGTGGCACTTTGTTATCGTTAATTGTGACTGACTGGAGGAAGTATTGTTGTAACTCCTGGGACATTGATTACCCCATAGCCAGCGAGGTTTCAGTAACAACGCGTTTCGCGTCCAATTCCCAGGCTGTGATTACATCCGCAATGACGCTTACAGGTGCCTGAGTAGCATAAATCCTCTCTTCTCCCACGGGTGCCGAAACATCCGTAAATCCAACGTCTTTAGCATCCTGAATGGAGCAAATCAGAGGAACAGGAACACGCACCAGGTTAGTGTTTGCCTCAAATTGTGTTCCGGTCATCAGGCGGAGCCGCGCGCCCAGCGAATTACACATCAGACTCATGGTTGCTTTATCAGTAGCCATTAACGTAACGTCATAAGTCAGGATAGCCTGGGTGTATTCCAGAGTCGCTAAAGGCATTCCAGTATCCGGGTTGCAAAAACTGGCAGTTTGCCTGCGGTCTATCTGCTGATCATCATTGATATAGCTGATATCCATAGACCGGGAGATGTTGATCAACGGCAAGGCATCGCGATTAATGTTCTGGTTTTCCGGTTTTCTTCCTTGCCCGGCATTTGCGCGGCGCACGGCTTTAAGAAACTCAATAGCATTATCGAAACGAGCCACGTAAACACGTTCGGCTGGTGGGCGATTCAGAAACGATGCAAAACGCTTTTCTTCTCGCGTAGGTTCCACCAGCAAGATATCTGAAAAAATGTTGCTAATGAGCGAAGCGAACGCGTTATCCACGCTCTCAAGGCCAGTAGTCTGGAATTTCCCTGTGCGTGTTGTCTGCCATTCGCCGATCCGCGCCAGGAGGGTATTGTTTGACATTACTCGATCACCCCATTCTGAGTCGTATCAAAGTTTCTTGCGGGTATGCAGTAGTAAAGCGAGCCGACATGCTGTGTGCCGTAACTGAAAATACGGTGTACATACCACCAGCGGCGAGCTACACCATTTGCCATCTCTTCATTCCACTCAAGAATTGAGCCGACGGGTACGTTATTTGCGGCGATTCGCAGAATAAGGACGTCATCAGTCAGACCGTCCTGCTCACCGTCTGAGTCAAGAGCATGGAAAGAGTCACGCCCATCAGGGTTATCCAGCACATAAACGATTTCAGGTTCCTGGTAAGTCAGTTCGCGCTGGTTGTTATCCAGTTCAGTGAATGACTCTTCTCCAGTTTCGTCGCTGACCACGCCATATGTGCCGACATCAGGTCGGTATAAGAGCGCCTGGAACGCGTCTGGGCTGGATTCAATAATTAACATCCAGTCAGCACGGATCTGGTCGTTAAAGGCTTTATGCCCGTTATAGCGTGTTTTTAGCTGTGGAGTTGGTTCTCTGCCTGCCAGGGAAGATGGCAGAATGGCTATATCAGGTTCTCCAGTGTCCGGAGTAAAACTACCGCCGCTACCAGGGAAATTATCATGGCGATCAGCTTCGGCGGTGGATTGCTCTTCCAGAATGCTGAATGAATCCGATCCGGTATTGCCATGTTCCGGCGCGCCTCCTGCATCCTCTTCAATCGGCGCTGGCGTTTCTCTCTGCGTGCTGTCATGTTCTGACTCCTTACTTACCAGGTTTGCATCGTCAGCAAACCATTCGTCAAAACGGCCCATAAGCATCCTCAAAGGTCGATGTATCAGGTATCGAAGGTGCATTGTCTGGAGATTGTGATTTCAATTCATATCCCAGCATGGGACTAAAGTGCTTTACATTGTCCCATATTGGGACTACTCTGCTTTCAGAGAGAAGGAATCTGTGATGAAAATAATTTCGGTAAAAACACTAAGGGATTTCTGGGCGAAGAATCCCGATGCAGAACAGCCATTAAAGGCATGGGTTGATGAAGCAACAAAGGCTGACTGGAAAAATCCGGCTGAGATCAAAGAACAGTACCGGACAGCCAGCATCCTTAAAAACAGGCGCGTGGTGTTCAATATTAAGGGAAATGATTACAGGTTAATTGTCGCAATTGCTTATCAGCGAGGATGGATGTTCGTTAAGTTTATTGGAACACATAAGGAATACGATGCCATTGAAGCGGATACAATAGAACTGGAGTAAATCATGAACATTAAACCTATCCGTACAGAACAAGATTATGAGGCCGCACTGCGTGCGGTCGAACCGATGTTCGATAACGAACCGGAAATGAACACACCGGAAGGCGATTTCTTTGAAGTAATGTGCCTGCTCATTGAAGAGTACGAGAAAAAGCATTACCCAATAGAGCCACCATCACCTATTGAAGCCATTAAGTTTCGTATGGAACAGCAAGGGCTGACAGTGAAGGATCTGGAACCGGCAATTGGTAAGTCAAACCGTGTTTACGAAGTGCTTAATGGGACACGAAATTTGACGTTACCTATGATTCGTCGTTTACATTCCCAGTTTGGTATTCCTCTTGAAAGCCTGGTTGGTGTTTGAGTTTGGCGGTCTGGATGACCGCCTTTACCAAAAATAAAGATAAGAAGGTTTGATTGTTTATATGAGCAAAGATTCATCACTAGAAAATAAAGATGAAAATGTCACAGTCAAGAACACAATCGAAGAAGCCATAAGAGACAAGTTATTTAATAAGTTGTTTGCATATGTTGTGGTTTCTTTTTTTGTCGTTAACTGGCAGGATATTATTATTTTATTTAAATCAAAGTACGATATATATACAACATTGTCTATAGTATGGGTTGGCGAGAAATATCACTTTCCTTATATTGGTCCCATCGTTGTATCTCCGTTTGTGGCTCATTTTGTTATGCCATTTATATATGGAACCACTGCGTCAGTGGTAATGCCTTATATAACAATGTGTATATCAAAAGCAACAGGGAGGAACTATGCAAGAATCAGATACATTGACTATGAGTTTGATTTAGAAGAGAGAGCAAGAATAAAAGAATTGCAGATCAACCTGAAGCAAAAAGAGAACAAGCTTTTAAGTCTAGAAAAGCAAACAGAAGATCAATATAAATTATTGTCTGCAATTGAAGAGAAGAAGAGAGAGATTGAGAGTGCCAGAGTGGCTCTGTATCACGGCATAAAAGTAATTGTCGATGTATATAAAGCAAAAAAGAAAAGAATTTCCACCCAAGAAGATTTTGCCGATTTATTAAAAGCAATTGAAGAAAGCGATTTTTATAAAGACACTGGATTGTGGGGTATTAATAAACTAATAGATGACGTAGAGGCAATATATGAGTCTCAATCGACATCAAAGGACAAGTAATATAAAAGGCGGGATAACCGCCTTTGTTGTAAATTAAGAACCTTTCTTCACATACTCCATAAACATTTTTTCAGCTTGCTCAGGTGACGTTCCTGCCATGACAAGCGCATCAATGAACGCCTGCTTCTTCAGTGCGAACTGATCGGCAAGGCGTTGCTGAAGCTCCTTGTTTTTCTGTTTCTCGCGTTGCAAGGCCGCTTCTTTTGCTGCCGCTCGTTTTTTCTGTGCGTCTGACAACTTTCTGGCCCTGGTCAGCTGGTCACGTAGCATGTCAATCTTGCCGTTGTCCTTTGCCAGTTTTGTGCTTAAAGCGGCCTGGCGTTTCTGATAGAGCCTCCATTCGCGTTTGGCGGCTTCAACGTTCGTTTTACTGCTACGATTGCGATTAAACTCCTTCTCGTCTTCTTTTGAGAAGTGTTTGGTTGTACGGCGGCGATCGTCACCAAATGCAATTTGCGTTGCAGCCTTTTGTAGCGCACGAGCAATACTCATTTGCCAACTGGCGGACTGTAACCGCGTCATTGAGTGGATCACGTGTTTACAGGCGACGCCTTGCAGCTTCGGGTTGCGAACTTTTGGATAGGCGTATTCTTTTGGCGGTGCCAGGGCAAAGTTACCCGCAGTGGCGATGTAACGATACCAGTATTGATGACGACCACAGTCACAATCGAAAGATACCCGCCCAGCACACAGTGATTTAGTGACTTTCAGGGCTGATTTATCGTCTTCTGCGATGTCATCGACCATCTGATCCCATTCTTCAAAGCGTATCCGGACGATATGATGCTGGTGGACGGATATATCTGATGCTTCTACGCGGATATTAATCACGTTGTGGCGAAGAGATACGGGCGTAGCTCTTTTGATACCGGAACCGTCGTCTACGGCGTTATTTGCACGCTTAATATCGATAGCCTGGCTGGACGCCACCAGCTGGGCGTATGTAATGCCAGCCGTCTTGCTGTCATATTTTTCGCGCGTTTTACTCCGTAGCTTTTCGAAACCTTTCAGATCGTCTCGCGTAAAGAACGTGCCGCCTTTCTTCTTCCCTAACTTGAGAATATCTTCGGCGGATTTGTTCCTCAGTCTGCCAGGTGTAAGCGTTCGGTGAGCTTGTCGGCGCTTACGGGTTTGTTCTTTCCTGATAAGGTCGAATATACGCGTGAAGTCCTTAGAGGACAGGCCGTCAGTGATATAGCGCCCGTCCTGGTTTTTCAGGAAATCAGGCATTTTTTATCTCCGGTTCAGCGCCAGCATAATCACGGATCTTGTTTCTCAGCCATGCCACATCAGGGAGAGTTAACGTGGTCCCGGCGGGCATTTCTTCCATTTCTGATTCATGCCCCACCAGCACTCTGAATACCCAGCGTAAATCTGCGTTCCCATACGCCCGGTAGGCAGCCAGGTCTGAACGATAGACTTCATCAATTTTTATCGTGTACTGGAAGTTATCCGGGTGATATTCCGATACCCGTTTAATCATCTCCTGGTGGAACAGTGCGCGCAGAATATCGTCTTCAATGTATCGATCGTCGAGTCTGCTATAGCCCATAACAAAAATCCTCAGTCATAACCTGGGGAAACTGTATGCAGGGTGTGAAATGCGAGAAACAGACAGGCCACCAGCTCAGGGAGATGTGATTCATAAATCCCCTCACTGGTGACAAGTGACTTTCATTAATCTTTATGCGGGGCCAGCTTCATTACTTACTGGCAGTAGATTAAAAATTAAACTGAGCGAATGACATGGATGTTATTTTCGAATTAATAATGCTAATTGATCTGTTTATGAACGCTTCATTGACCACGCAAATACTGGCGTCAGTATTTTTGTTACTCTTCTACCTGGTATTGAGGGAGTTAACAAAGCTACTGATGTGATCAAAGTATCACGGTATCTTCATCAACTTCTTTCCCAGCCAGTGACTTTGGCTGGGAGGTGCCTGCTTTAACCTTTTCATGCCCAATAATGGACAGGAACGAAGCGAGGATGCCTGTTTTGTGCTCTTTCTCGACTGTGCCTGTCATCTGTTCCACGTAATCCGCGCTGGCAACGTTGTGGTATACGGTCGCGTAGCAACACAGGATCATCAGAATATGTTCCGGCCTGATATCCTGCCAGTTCACTCGGTAGACTTCTTCTCCGTTACCGTTGTATTCGGTGTCAACGATGGAGTCGGGGATTTCGAAAGCTCCTTTGTTATTTTGCGGCAGGGATAATAGCTTCTGGAGTTTTAGCTCTCTGTATCTTTCCATCCCTACGATGATCGCAGCTCTGCCGTCGGCATGACGTGTCTTGAGTGTTACCTGGCTTGCTCCGGTGCCAGCGGAGATCGTTGGCGTAATTTCGTCAACCAGCACCTTAAATTTGCTTTTCCGCAGGGCTGCTATAGCTGGAGGAATTTTTTGCTTTTGTTCCAATGCTGACGCGGGAAGGGGTTTTACTTCGTTAATCACGAGAGCGCCGTCTTTCAGTATTGCAGTGAGCATTTGCGGTTTGCTGGTGGTCAGGCTGAATATTGCGATCTTTTCCATTGTCCTTCCTCCACGGATGACGGATACAAAAAAAGGCCGCACATGGCGGCCTGCTTTGGCGTTATGACTCCCTACCGCGCTTCGGCTGAAAGTTAATCGTCAAAAGAACCTTCAACGGGAGCCGTTAGCGCGATGGATTATGTGCAGTTTGTGATTTCCAGAATAGTGTCAATAGTCATTTGCTATTTTTTTTGTAAACGATTTGGTGCTTATCAAAAAAACAGAGTGGTTAGTTATTATTATTAGGTAGTTGGTCTGGATTTGTGGCAAAAGGTTGAAAAGTGAGCAAAAAAACATTTCCCAATCGTATTATTAAAAAGTTGTGCCGATTCAAATTACTGAAGACTGTTGGCGTTGCTCTTCTTCTGTCAAGTCATTCTGCGCTCGCGGATTATGGAAGAAACGCGGTTATATCATGGGCTAATGAATACCAGAGCCAACACGGCGCAATGAGCCTTTACTATGAATACAACAGATACGGCGTTGATCCACAAGTGTATCTTATTCGTGAAATTAATCGTGCGTGGCAATCTGGGGTGGTAGCCGCTCAACGTGGGCGAGTGATTAATGACGATGAAGCCTATGAGTATGGGTTACGCCGGATACAGAGGCTTCGAATCAGCCAGGCGTTGGGGAATGATGTTACGCTATCCCTGACTAATCTGTGGGTTAAAGCGTTGCATGATGGCTGGAACTATGGAAATGCCAACAATGGCAGTGTTACACAATCTTCAACGGCCTCAGCTGCAAGTAATAGCGCGCCAACGTTTTCCTGTAAGGTTGACGTAACATACCAAGGGAAGCGTAGTCATTATATGGATGAAACCGGGGCGTGGGATCAGGTAATTACAGACTATGGGACTTATTTTTCGTGGGATTTACCACGTGGCAACCGGGGTAATAGTACCGGGCAAGATGCATTTAGCGGAATGGATGAGACTCAGCCAGATCTGAACAATAAACTGATACGCAAAGAGACAGAAAAGGATGGTAGCACGGTCGATGAATTTCGCACTGAGGTTAGTTATGGCAGCGACCAGCCAGTTCATAAGTTTGTGTATGCTCGCCGCATAAAACCGAATGGTATTCGTGAATATTATGTTACTGATTTAACGGACAAACGTGCGTTTATGTTCCTTAATTGTCAGCAGGACTAGTAATCGAAAAAGCAGGCTTAAAATAAGCCTGCTTTTTTGGTTTCACGCGGTAATAGTTTTGCAGTTGTTTTGATTTAAGGCTAATCCAAGTTTGCTGGCGGCTAACTCATTTTCTGTGTGAGAACTAGCAAATACGAATCCTTGTTTTATCTTATTTACGGTGAAATATTTATTGTACATGAACGCCCAGATAAACGAGGCTATCCAAGGGCCAATTCCGAATGTGAGGCATGCCAGTATCAGCATCACAACGAATACCCCAACAAAAGTTATAAAGTCTTTCCTGAACAAAGCTGGAAAAGCGCCAAACAAGAATGTAGTCCAGGAAAAGCCATAAAAACCTGTTATTGACTCGCCAGTTTGCGGATTTTCTAGTTTAACTTTAGTAGCCAAAATTATCGTCCTTTTACATAAAAAACATATAGTTATAGTGCTGTGTGAGACTCTAATATTACTAATTTACACTTTGTAATGCAATTAAATAACTTAAGGCAGTGGAAGTTACTATTCGTGGCAGACTATCGTTAAGACCTTTCAATTATGGTGACTTCATTTCGTATCCGATAGCGTAGGGGCGTCGCTTGTTCAATCATTTCGCGTATTACACCATCTCCATGTGGTCCCTCTGCTTCCCAGTATCTGTTTGTTACCAGGTCAAGGCTTGCAATGACTTTGTGCCGATCATTCGGCATAGCCAATTTTTCTGCTATTACCATCAGTGATAACTCTTCATCCAACAGAACCTGATACCCGGTTTTTGATAGTTCCACTTCCCTTATGAGACTGAAACGTCGCTGGACTGTGGCGGCAGAGTAAGTGAAATCTATTTTCTTCATCGTGCGGAGAATCCGATTATTTAGCAGTTAAAGCCCCGGACAGGCCGGGGCAACAGTAATTAACTAACAATCCAGTCCATAGCAACCATATCCTCTGGCGCTAAATCAATAGCATGAATTTTACCATCTCGGATAGTGCGCCAGTGCTTCCTTGATCCGCCTTCGGGCCATACCCATACACCTTCAGACCATGAGGCACGACGGCATACCGTTGCATATCCACTTCTGATCTTCTCTCTGGCTGTATGCAGTGACAGATTATCTTTTGGGATTTTCGGTAAAGGATGGTGGATTGCCTGAAAGAGGCCCATTTTTGGATGATACCAGCGTTTATTACGTGGTTCGGCCTCCGACATAACCTGCTTAAAGGCTTTCCGGAAGGGGGCCAGGGCCACAATGGAGCGTCGGGCAAGCAAACCATCGGGCGTTAAAAACTCATGCGTATCGGTGGGGATACGGTAAGCGTTGACCAGGTTGCGACATTTGGCTTCAGTCAAGCCACATTTCGCCGCCAGCTGGCGGTAGCCAATGTAACCTTCCGGCATATTGCCTTTCTTTATTTGCTCGACGGTTTCAGCGACCCTGGACACTTGTGCCGAAACTTCGGCTACCTGGGCATTTACGGCGTTGATCCTGCGTTCATGCTCAAGATGCATTTGCGCCATTTCAGCCAGAATTTCGGCCTTTGTTTTTAACGGTCCCCTGGCATTCTCCAGTTCGCGCCAGCGGTCCACCAGCCGGGCGGTAAATTCAGGAGAAAGCTGTGCGACGACAATAATGCTGTCGCGCTTGCCTTGCTCGCCTTCGAAGACGTAATAGCTCGCCGGGCGCCCTGCGGTGGGCTTTTCCTCAATTTGAGGAAAAGATATTACGCCCCGTTCCGCTAGGTGTTCAATGGTGCGTTTAACGTTATCAGGACGCTTACCTACCAGCTCCGCGATCTCAATGCTGGTCATTGTCGCTTTTTGAGAGATGGACAGATTCATCAGTGCACCTCCACGCAGTTCATCGGCAGATTCCAGTAATTGAGGATCTCCATCGCATCAAGAGTGAAGCGGGCAGCAAAAATGCAGGGAGTATCAGGAAGGTATGAGCGAGCTTCTGCTTCGGTAGCAGCCATTACGCAGATATACAGGTGTTTTTGGCAGGAATAGAAACGCCAGATAAATTCAGAATGAGTTGGGGTAGGGGTAGTAGCCATATTGGCAGCCTCCTTTGACAGTGAACGATACCACCGCCGAAGAGACCAATCTTACTGGCGGTGGACTGTGTGGAGTTGGTCTTACCGGCGTCAAAGGGAACCGGCGCTTCCGAGGAAGCCACCACACAGCCCACCATTGATAGGTGTGCGAGTGCGCCGACAACAAAAAAGACGCTTGCGGCGTCTATGTGTCGCCTTTGACATTACCGGGAGACCAATCCCGGCACCCGTTTTTCTAAGGTGCCGTAGAAATATACCCCACGATAATGCCAGGGCGCAACAGTGTGTTTTCTTATGCTTTTCTTTTCTTCTTTTGGGCTTGCTTGCAGGCGTAGGCCATTGCTTTAGCTTTCACTTCATCCAGCTTCCCGGTGATCACTTCTTTACCAAGAGTGACAAACCAGTCATAGCAACCGCCAGTGATGTTCTGGATTTGATAATTCAGGTAGCGAACGGTCATTTTGATACTCCCTCCAGTTTTGATGGGAGCAAAGAACGCAGGTTATTGCGTGAGTAGACGGTGAGTGATGGGAAAAGTTTGTAATTGTTCATAGTGACTCCTTGCTTTCGAAGCCGTCACAGACTGTTCCACGGTCTGGTGGCGGCGCAATACAGGTTGGAACACCGTGAGTCAACGGGGGCTTTTAGCCACCTGTATTGCGCTGCCATAACTATGACATTGGCAATCATACGAAATCCTTGAGGATTTGTCTCGTTGCGTCGAGCGGTGAACCAATCTAATCAAAATGTACAATCAGTAAATTTCAAACTCAACATAAAATGTTAGAAAATTAATTCACCATTTCTTGCACCGTCTGATAGAGCGTCATCTCTTCGGCATTGTGCCGTATAAAATCTGCTTTCCCGCCTATTTTTCCATCAGCATGAACAGGAACCAACCAGGGATATTGTTCGCGGATCTCTGCTGGCGCTGCGTGCTGGTGGTGCCATTTACACAAAGGGAGAACGTATTTATGGGCATCTTTAGCCGTTCTGCCAAATATGTGGTGGAGAGATACGACAGGGCTATGCTTCCCGTGAAGATGGCAGGCAATACAGGGGAGTTTGCCTATAGCCTCCTGTATCCGGCGCTCTTCTGCTGTGAGTGATCTCCCTTTTAATCCGCGTGACGGGCGCGTTTTTTTGGGGAGGGCTGACGCCGCCCTCTCTCTTCTGCGCTGTTCACTTTGCCTCACTTTTTCAAGTTTCTTTTGACGATATTCAGGCGATGCGGCTTTTTCCCTTGCGCGTTGCTGCTGGCGTTGAGCCTGCTGAAGACGTTTTGCCCTTTGCTCTTCCCGCCATTCCGGATCAGCCAGTTTTTGCATGGCTTTTTGTCTCTGTTTCTCCCAATAACTCTGTCTCTGCATGTTGGCTGCCTCTTACTTATCAGCGATTTTTTTATGATTGATCATATTTGTTAGATATTCAAAATTGATTTTCTAACACAAAACATTAATATCAGTCGCTGTTTACTGTTTGGAGGACATGATGCTTATAGCCTTAAGTGCGATCCACCAGCCACCTGTGAATGAGATCGGCCTGTTTTATGTGCTGTTTTTCGGCGCGTTGGCGCTACTTGAGCTTGGTATTGAGCTTTTTGCAGTGCTTATGTTTTGCGTCACGATGCTGGGGAAATTTTGATGGTGAAACGTGTTTTGAAAATTTACATCGCGGGTCCGATGACTGGTTATCCAGATTACAACCGCGCGGCGTTTAATGCGAAAGCGAGCGAGCTGATGGCTGAAGGGCATATCGTTCTTAATCCGGCGGTATTACCTGGTGGCCTTTGTCAGAGCGAATACATGGATATTTGCCTGGCAATGGTGCGTTCTGCTGATGCTATCTATCTGCTTAATGGCTGGGAAGCGTCCGCAGGAGCACGAGCAGAACACGCCCTGGCTGAAAAACTGGAGCTGACGGTAATTTATGAAGCGCCGTCTGACTCAGATTGCAGAATGGCTGCGCATATTTACCGTGAACTGGTCGATGCGTTACGTGATGTTGCTATTGAATGTCACGGCACGGATCAGCTTCGCGCCCGCTTAAGCAATACCCTTTCCAGTTACCTGTCTTTAGCTGAAGGATACAACCTCCGGCAGCGGAGAATGGTCAAATT
Organism: Escherichia sp. E14S1; assembly: GCF_004211995.1. Taxonomy (NCBI): domain Bacteria; kingdom Pseudomonadati; phylum Pseudomonadota; class Gammaproteobacteria; order Enterobacterales; family Enterobacteriaceae; genus Escherichia; species Escherichia sp. E14S1. Next base: position 44,833 of record NZ_RHJQ01000032.1, on the reverse strand, counting down.
AATCACGCGTTTATCTCAACCCCTGGCAAATGCCGAACCAACTAATCCGCTACCTAATGACGCAATGAATTATCTGAAGTCATGCGGCGTTGTTTCTGAAGATGCAGTTCGTTTTGTGGAGTTTATGTCTCAGAGGATGTCAGCGTGAGATGGCGGGGATGGAGAAGGGCAGAAATCATGATACTCCGCCAGTGCGCCGGAACTATGACAGTCGAGAGTATCGGGAGGCTGATCGGGCGTACCGGAGATGCTGTCAGGACTAAAGCGCGGGAACTGGGGATCAGAATGATTCTGAAAGGTGACTTTCACCAGTCAGCCAAATATCGGCAGAGCGATATAGAGCTGGCGCGGCAGCTTCATCAGTGTGGCGTTCCCCGCCGTGAGATCGCGGAAAAACTCGAAATGCCCCTGGGCATGATTAATCAGTACGTTTATTTCGAAAGGAGAGTGCATGAAGTCTGAAGGTTTAACGCCAGAGCAACTGGCGGAGATCGAGCTTTACTATCCGTTACGTGAACGTTATTCACCGAAACCAGCGCCTAAATGCTCTGTTTGTGGCGAGGAAATGTCAATGGAACGCATATCTGGATCACATGTTGTTTATGCCTGTTCCGGCATGGAGGCTGACGGACGCTTCAAAACTGGACGAACTTATGCTGACGAGCATTACAAAAATTCGCGCATATCAGTAGTTGATGGTAGCGATCCTGATGTGATTGAACTGCTGGACGAGAAAGTGGAGATGGCCCTAACGCTTGAGAAGCTGCGTGTTGAGCTGGAGGCCGCTAAAAAGTGTATTGCAGAGCTGGAAAGCAATAGCGGGGCGCTGGTGGCGGAATGCCAAAACAAAAAAGCAGCACTTGAGGCAATTCTTAGCCATCTCCCAATTAATCATCCAGATATAGACATCGCATGTGTAGCGAACATAGCTCATAACGAGTTAGGTGAAGCGAAAAGCACTATATCTGAGGCTTATCTTGTAGAAATACAGGCTCAGGGATTGGAGGCATTCGCTTTGACGATGCGCGATACCGGAGATGATCCATTTTTTGATTCCGTTGCTTCTGCTTGCGCGGATGCGGCTGACAGGTTCGCAGCCCTGCTTCGTAAAGGACAATCCTGCCTGCGCCCGAACTTTGAAGGGGAGAGATGATGGCCATATCACATTCTGCATTTACCCAGGAAAAAGCCTTCCACGTGCTTGAACGACTGGAGGCACTCGCCACGGAGGAAGGAATCTCCCCGGAGAAACTTGCTGAGTGCTGCCGTGTGATGTTGCGCCGCAAGGACGACATCGCGCGGCTGACATCCGGAGCACCATCCGTATCAGCCAGTCCAACGCTTTATTGCAGCTTCTGCAATAAATCCCAGCACACCGTCAAAAAGTTAATTGCCGGGGACAACGTTTTCATCTGTGACGAGTGCGTGAAAGATTGCAACAACATTATCCAAGAAGAGCAAAGGGAATCAGCATGAAATTTTCCAAATTTTCTGAGTTGGTGAATCGTATCTTGTCCAACAAACACTGCCAGCATCGTGATATGGACATGGCGATTGTTATCCATTCACCAGGTAGCATTGGTTCAACACCATCAGTTGAGGTTCAGTCAATTCAGGCGGGTTTTGATTGGGATGCCGGGAAAGTGCTGATTTTCCCGGCGCAGCCACTGACCACGCTAACACCAGAACAGATTTCTGATATTACTGAAAGTGTGCGCAAAGGACAGTCCTGGCACGCATATCAGGCATACAAAAAGCATAAAGAGCAGTTGGAAAAATTGTCGATTGAACTTGATGCCGCAAAACAGCGCATTGCAGAACTGGAGAGCAATCGCGCGACGCTGGCGGCGGAGAATATAGCACTGAAATCTGCACAACCTCCGCAATTCGGTCAGAAAATGATGGATGCATTGGCTGCATATGAGGAATGCCAGGACGATGTACCAGAAAGAGGAATGCTTAATGCGTTCTTCATCCTTCGTGACAGTGTTTGCATTGACACTCCTGCTACTGGCGCTTTCCTGGCTGAAGTGCGGGCGCAGGGGGTGGAGATGTTTGCACAGAAATGTAACTCAAAATCCGAACAGTCGCTTGCATCTGATATACGCGATAACTGGAAACTACTCGGTGAACATGCCACTGACTTTGCCGCAGAGCTTCGCAAAGGAGGCAGCCAGTGAGCGAAATTAATTACCAGGCACTGCGTGAGGCGGCACAGAACGCGAAAAATTTAGGTGGGATTAAGAATTACAAGCGAGGTGAGCAAGCTGTTACCGAATTTGAGTCCTTGATAACGCCACACATTGTGCTAGCGCTTCTGGATGAACGGGAAAGAAACCAGCAATACATCAAACACCGCGATCAGGAGAATGAGGATATTGCGCTAACGGTAGGGAAGCTGCGCGTTGAGCTGGAAGGCAAAGACAAGCTGATTGCAGAGCTTAGAAAACAATGCGCTGAATGGGAGCGAAAGGCATTTAGCAACTTTGAAGAGTGCGCTGCGATGGCTGATCGTATCGAATATATGAGTAAGCAAAGTTGCGAAGCTCGGGAGCGTGATTTGTTTGAATCATGGGTAATGCATTCAATTTGTATCTCCAAATCGACGCTTGAAGGATTGCGTACCGAAACTGGATACCGTAACGCAACCTTATCAGGCACAGACTTCAACCGAATGTGGGAACAATGGAAATCTATCCGCGCCGCTGGCATTCGCATCAAAGGAGAGTGATATGTCACTGACAGTGAGGCAGTTAATCAGCAAGCTCAGAAAAATGCCTCCTGAGGCTGTCGTGGTCTGGCAGGGCTATGACCAATCAGAGGGTGACTATAACGATTTCGTAGTCCATGTCGCTGATATTACAGATGAAAATTCATCATCCTTTGACCCGGAAGTGCGCGTTGTGGCACTTAGAGGATAACCTATGAACACTTTTACAGACAAAGAACTGATTAAAGAAATCAAAGAGCGAATCGGTAGCCTGGACGTTAGAGACAATATTGAGCGCCGTGCTTATGAAATTGCGCTGGCATCGCTGGGAGCAGAGCCTGTGGCATATCAGTATCGCCAGTGGGATGCAGAAAATGATGAATGGGGGGAATGGGAAGATTGCGGGGAATGTGCTTTCGAATGGTTTGCCGAGGGAGAGAAACGCCTTGGGGAAGGCGTTCAGACCCGTAAGCTATACGCCGCGCCGCCATGCTAAACAAGGAGATGAACAATGGATAATCGATATGAAATAGCAGAACAAAATGGCATGAGCCTAGAGTTCGCTGACTGGTTCTTTGATAACAAAAAAGATGGCTGTGGAAACACCTGGTTCGTGATGATGGCTGCCATGTGGGAAGGCTGGAAAGGCCGGGCAGAACCGCCAGTGCCGGATAAAATCGCGCAAGCAATTGAAAATCTCAAGCAGAAGTTAGTGGAATGCAATCGCTATAACTACTGCGCAGATGCAGTTAAAGGTGTTGAGGATGCCAGCCGCGTCTTGGCATTCCAAAATCAAAATATGTCAGCGCCGATAACGCCGGAGGCCATTGAAAACGCAATTGAATACATCCGCAGTATCGCTTTTCACATCGATGAAGACGATTACCACGGCAAACATATTGCGTATTTCATGCGACAAGCATTGGCTTGGCTGGAAGGGCATTCATGCAGCGCAGACAGTCAGGACAAATCCGATAATTCACCATTGCCGCGCTACCAGGTTATCGAATTAACAATGCTGGTTAAACAATTGGTCAGCCAACTGAAAAAAGCAAAACCTGATTGCAAATTACCAGATAGGGCGATGGATTATCTTTTGCGGAACGGACTGGTAAGTGTGGAGGGTGTTTTACGATGACCATTTCTACCAAAAAGCCTCTTTATGCTGAGGTTAACAATGTTCCTGATGATTATGAGTTCACTGACGAGGAACTAAACAGAATTATTGCAGGTGATATGTTCACTCCTCGTCAGGACGCAATAATGGCACGGGAGATACAGAAACTCCGCGCTGCCATGCTTAATGGTGACGAGCCTGTAAGCCAGGCTTACAAGCTGCCTCCCCTGTCATCCAACGAAGTAAACGACGCGGCATGGAAATTACACAACATGCTGACTGAACACGGCCCTCTAAATGGGCGTCAGTTCAACAATCTGAAAAGTTGCTTCTATGAGGCATTAAAGGTCGCAATGCGCAACTCTCCGGTAACTCCGGATGGTTGGGTTATGGTTCCTAAACAGGTAACGCCGGAAATCAGCAACGCGATAAACGTTGTGGGTCAACGCTGTACATGCGGAAATTGCTCTCAGCGGTTGTGGGATTTATTACTCGACGCCACACAGCAAGGAGTTAACCGTGGCTAACCTGCAACTTGCCGTTAAAGGTGAATACTTCGATGCCATCATTCGCGGAGAGAAAACGGAAGAGTATCGCCTGTGTAATGACTACTGGAATAAGCGAATTATGTTCCGGGAGTATGACCGCCTGATTATCACAAGGGGATATCCGAAGCGCGACGACTCCAGTCGCAGAATAGACGTCCCGTATGAAGGGTATGAAATAAAGACAATTACACATCCGCACTTTGGAGAGAATCCGGTAAAGGTGTACGCAATAAAGGTGAATATCAATGGCTAAATTTCAAAGAGCTATTATTTTTCTGGCTATGTTATCAGCCAGTCATTTATCCCACGCGTCAGTTATTGCCGCTGGAGCGGCGGCAACAGCAGCGACCACGGCGGCAGTAAATGCTTCTATCGCTAGCGAGCAAGCGCGGCGTACTGCAATCAATGCATCTGCCAATACCACCACGGTATCAGTAACACAAGAAAAGCCGAATATCGGCTTTGTTACTTGTGGCAAGCGATATGGTGAAATGGTTGGCTCTCTTGGTTGCGTAATGTGGCAAGACGACGACCGTGCAGAAATTCCGTGGAACTCATGGCCAGGCTACATTCTTGGTAAGAAGCTGCCCACCAGCTATGAAGTAAATGCTATTTCGTTCGACCAATATAACAGTGTTGCAACGGTCTATTTCTCTTATTAACACGGAGTAATTATGTGGCGCGGTAATAATCATGGCGGAAGCCAGATGATACTTACCGAATATACGTTCGACCACAAAACCAATAAATCACGTTCAGTATATTTGCTTCGGCACAATAGCCGCGTAAGGAATACCGTGCTGGAGCAAAATCTGACCGTTGAAATGGATAATTCGGGGATCATCAAGCCAGCAATTTCGCTTGATGATTTTCCGCGTGGTTTAAGCGAAAGAGAAGCCATGTTGAAATTAGCTGAATGGCTTCAGAGGTTAAGTATTGTTATTGAAGATAACTGGAGTCAACCATAATGAAAAACAGAAAGAAATTTGGATTACTTTTTTGTTTGTATGCTTTTGCGGTTTATTTGTTTTGTTGGCTGGTGGTGTGACATGGGGTACGGAGGCGTGTGGTTTTTGGAGCGGGTTTCCGCTTTTTGCAGCCTGGCTTATAGCTGACTTTGAGTCAGGAGGAAAGTTATGGTAACGATCGCTATGGCTACATTTAGTAAATTAGCAGTGCTTTTGACTTTATTAATCCCCTTTGTTGTAACGGCTGGAGAACAGCAACATTGCATAAAAGAGAGCGAATACCCTTTCATTGTTACTCAATGTGATGATGGGACGGTGACAGTGGTTAATGTGAGAAATGATCGCGCTACTGTGTGCCGTAAAGGCGAACCATGCAAGGAAATAGAACTATGATCAGAATCAATAAAGAGCGTATATCAGAGATTATTTCCCGAATAGAAATGTATGGTCACGGTGCTGGATATACGGCAGATGAAGTATTGGCGCTTGCTCAAATGGCTTTGGCGACTTGCAAAGATGGTAAAACAATGAAGCTGATCGACTTATTAGTGAAGGAGTTGCCTAAGTGCGGCGGATGGCCTGATGGCATGAGTTATTGTCACATACTCAGTGTCAATTTAATGGCGCCATGCGCGACTTTTGCTTTTGGCTCAGACCACAAAAAAGACCAGTTCTATGGGCGGAATTTTTGTCGTGAGATTGAGCTTCCAATTCGTGACCTTGATAGCGATGAATACCAGTCAGTTGTCTCTCGCGAACAGTACGAAGCCGCTCTCATAGCGTCGCAGAAAGTCGAGTTCAATGGTGATGAACTTGAAAGTAAGGCTTGCAAGTTAGATTTTGAGCAATGGCTGGAACAGCAACGCGGGAAAATCGATGTGGACTGTGGTTGTGTGTCTGCGGAAACATTCATGCACTGGTTGCGGGTAGCTTATGAGGCTGGCAACCATCCGGATCTTCCGGATAGTCCCCAACAAGCGCCCAGGAAAAGCGTAAAAACCACTCTGGAAAGAGGCTATCTTGAGGCCGCATTAAAGATTAAGCCGGGCCATACGCTAGGCGTCATTGATGCCATGCTGATTCATGAAATGGCTAAGGCGTTATTGCCACTGGAGGCTGATTAAATTCCGGATAAAGCTGATATCCGATCACCATGTTAAAATCCCCTTAATTCACAGAGGGGATTTTTGTATATGTTGCATAGAGTTTTATGGAAAAGCGTTATTGTCGGTGCGATGTTGGCTATGTCCGGGTGTGCGATGGTGCAATACAACGACGGTGAAAAGGTAAGCATTCAGTCAGATGGCTGGTATGGGCTGGATAGCCTGCAAAAAACCGCAGATAAAGCCTGTCAGCAATATGGAAAGTCTAAAGCCGTATATCAGCATAGCGCGAACGCTAACCCCCATCTCGCGCCCGGTACTGGCGTTCAGAACACCATATGGAAATGCGAACCATAACGCTGGTGGACTTTTTACATCTTGGGGCGAATACTGATTCCGCGCTAAGTTGTTTACTCGAAAATTTGAAAAGGGAGTTTTTATGTTTTTCATTAAGAACGAAGGTCAGGCGTTAAAGGAAACTGACTACTGGAAGTCAGAAAATGCACGAGCTGGATATGTGTATCTCTCGTGGAACGCTGGCGCAGCCAGGTTGCTTGTGCCTGACTCCGCAAAGCATTTGTTGAAAGAAATGCGCGGTGCAGAATATGTCATCATCAGCAGAGGTAGCCTGGAAGGCCGGGACGCCCTTGAGGTGCTATTCGAAGACGGTAGTGATGCTCCTTTTGTGGTCCACATGGTTTCCGAGCAAGCAGATCGCCTGCTACCTGAAGATGAACAGGGCGGGGGATTTGTCGTTACTGTATGGACTCAGGCGGGCTGTAGATACCGTTATCCCGGTAAATTCCGTATTGTTGATACCCTTCCGGATATGTCTCCCTGGGATGAACACTAATCAATAAATTAGGGCTATTTTATGTCAGACTGGAATATTGCGGCTAAAAATCAGGAAGAGCGAGACAAGGTAAACGTAGATCTTGCTGCCAGCGGCGTAGCCTACAAAGAGCGATTGAACATACCCGTCATAGCGGAACAGGTAGCCCGTGAGCAGCCGGAGAACCTGCGCACCTATTTCATGGAACGGCTACGGCACTACCGGCAGTTAAGCCTCCAGCTGCCAAAAGGGAACGATCCGGTATATCAGAAAGATGATATAGCCAAAAAATAACGCGCCACCAGGCGAGCGCAAAGCATCGCTCTATTGCACACTTCAAGCCTCTTTAATGTATACTGTATATATAAACAGTATTTAGAGGTGAAAACGCTATGGGCTTCCCTTCTCCTGCGGCGGATTACGCTGAACGCCGCATATCTCTTGATCAGCACCTAATCAGGCATCCATCAGCCACCTACTTCATGCGGGCGGCTGACAGCCATTACCGCGAAGGCATATTGCAAGGAGCGTTGCTTGTGGTCGATTCCTCACTCACTCCAGTTGATGGTTCGCTGCTTGTATGTGCTATAGAGGGGGAATATCGCGTAAAGAGATACCGGAAGCATCCGCATCAGCACCTGGAGGATTTAAGATCCGGCAAGAAGGAAGCGTTGCCGAAGGATGACGATGGATATACAGGCAGCAATGCTGTGTTTGGCGTGATCACCCACATCATCAATGATGCCCGGAGTGGGGAATTTGACGATTGCCCTGTGTTATGAAAAGAAGCCCGCCAGACCAGGCGGGCTTTTTGTTGATATCATTCAATGATTTTTTCGGCTGTCAGCCAGCTAATTTCGTGTCTGTCTTTCGGCGGTTTTAGCATGTGAGCGTATTCAGCGACATGCTCCCACGGAATTGTTTTGGCCCACTCAACGATAGCATTGTGATCTGCAGTGAAGAGTGGAATAGTGTGCGATTTCAACCATTCTAATGTCGTGACGCTATGTTTTTTGGCGTGGTGCTGCGCATGATGCCGGGCTATCACTCGTAATGGCATTGTCCATTCACTACCATCAGGCATCGAAAAGCGCATTGTCTTCGGCATATCTGATTCAAGAACAGCCTCCCTAATACCAGGGAACTCACCAAGAATCATACGACGATAGTCATCACTATTTCGCCCGCCATACCTTTCGGCAAAATGATCAAGATATTCTTGGGTAATAAATGGTGAATCCTCAGCACTCAGCTTAATGGCTTTATAGACACCACTCGGATTATCTTCAGCTAAAGCACGTCCATGATGTGAATCATAAAAAAAGCCTATTTCCTCTGGTGACGGAATTGAAGTGAGCAATATGCGTGAATCACCACTAGTCATGCTTGCCCACACAATACTGTATGCCCGATCGCTGATATGTGCGGAATCCACAATAATGAATAAAAGATGGTCGGCGTAGTGACCTGCAATGCTATCTTCATAGTTAAGGCGGTAGTTACAAAAGCACATTCCCCAAAATTCATTGAACATCAGACCGCTATCACCGACCTTAAAATACTCAATGATAAAAGGTTGTTTTTTCAGCAATGCCTCCCAACATTGCCACACATATGCAACAATTCCTCTTTTGCAAGCATTTGATTTTGGATAAACAATTACTGTCCGGGAATCAGGATACATAATCGTATAAAGGGTACTAATAACAGCAAGCACTTGCGGTCGTCCGATCCCATGCGGAGTGGTGACAGTAGCTTTTGCATTATTGGGCTGTATAGCTTCAACAATTTGTTGTTGCTGGTGGCTTAAATCAATATCAAACAATTCTTTTGCTGCCAGTACCCAATTGTCTTTATATTTCTCCACCAGCGACAGCCAGCGCGGATCTTTATAAATATTGCTCTTAGTTACCATCTGCCACTTCCTTAACTGTAACTTCTTCTTTGGCTTGTTCTGCAATCGACGCACGGCATTTCGCTCTGGCTGTAGCGATTGCTTCAGCTCGCACATCATCAGGAATCGTTGACGTGATATACAGATCCAGTTCTTCGGCGCGGAACACTGTTCGGTCCAGATATTCACGAAGCATCCAGGTAAATTCGAAATCACACGCGATAATTTCTACGCCACCTTCTGCACCATTGGGAAAATGGATAAATGCCTGTTTAGTCAAACCAATAACGCGACATGCAGTTGCCAAAACAGCGACAACCAGGTTTGCGTTTTCACACGCTACAGGCTGATTGACGCCGGAAATTACCCCGTTTAACTGGCGGTTATATGGAAGGTAGTTTGAGATGCGCTCTACGCGCCATGTGCCAGTCAGGCTGCCATTTTTAAAGATAATTGGGGTAACCGACAGCCCAAGCTCGCGGATAAGTCGTTGCGCTATAGCAGGATCATTAAACAGGTCCAATGCTACACATTCGAAAGACTGCGCAAGGGTAAACAGTTCTTCCAGAGAGTAGTCTTTGCCTCTGGCAGTGATGTAACGACGAACGCCGCTGTCTGCATCACTCCATATAGCTACGCCATGCTCTTCATTCAGCTCTTCATTAAAGCCGAGATACGTCATGATAGTGCGTTCTATCGTGTCAAACGGCAGTGACATGTCGGCGTTAACAGCCACCAGCAGGCCATTACGCAAGCGGTATTGAGTTGTTTTGGTGCTTTCCATGTCAAATCACTCCACTACAAACCAGTCACATGCCAGCAGGTCGCCGACAGAAGGTAGCCACGGAAGAAAGACACCTTGTGCATTTTTCAAAGTGAAATGCTCTCCATAAGGAGCAAGGGGCGAGCCGAAATTGATTTCAAGCTCTCCGCTTGCGGCATGTTTTATAGGGGTTAGTCTTGAAGCGCCCTGTTTGTCAGGAACCAGCCAGCAGAATTGGTTTTCGCCGTTCCACCCGCGTCGAGCAACTTTCTTGCCATCCTTCAGCCACATCAGCGCGTCAGAAAAGTCGGCTGCCTCAAGGTCGATTTCTTCTTGTTGGTTAGTGATGTCATCAGCATAAATAGATACGATCCCGGCAAGATTAATCATCATGCCTTTGTCATCGGCAATGATGACTGTTGTTTCATTTTCTGAGATGTCATCAATTCGACTAAAGCCCTCTTTAAATGTTTTTTCTGATAAATAGGACAAATATCCGTCCTCATGAACGACCAAATACCCGCCAATTTGTGGTCGGTATTTTTGTAAAAACATTAAATCAACACGAATCGTTACCCCTTTTGGTTCGGTGACCTCAATATCACCCCAGAGAGGAATTAATCCGCCAATAGGCTTGATCTTTTTGATTTTCGATGCGCGAATGGTTCCGTGGTATTTGTACTCAGGGAGCGTCTTCAAAAGCTTTTCCTTCATAGTTGTCCCTCTGCTTATAACTTTTCGTACTGAAGCGGTGAACGCTTAATTTCAAAGCGGCCTTCTGATGTGCTACCAAAGCCACCAGCACCACGTTCCGTTTCGTTGAGTTCCTCAACTTCGACAAGAGAGACTTGTTCAACACGCTCAAAAATGCCTTGCATGACCGCCATTCCTGGCTTGAGGCAAACGCCTTCACCGCCGGGATCAGTAATCAGTTTTGCCATGATTTCACCGCGATAATCGGAGTCGATAATTCCTACACAGTTAGCCAGGCGAGTATGTTTTTTGCAGCCCAATCCGGAACGCGGATAGAGTTTCAGACACCAGCCGGGCGGGATCTCCATAGCCAGCCCGGTATGCACCCACCAGCTTGAGGAAATTGCACCATTGCTATCGACGCACGGTGTTATTTCAACAGCCTCAAAATCCATCGCCGCCGATCCGGCAGTGGCATAAGCTGGAAGTTTCGCTGCCGGATGTAGGCGTTTCACTTTTACGTAAATCATTGTTTTTTTGCTCTCTGCGTGAAGGTGTAAACCCGACGTTTGATATGTGGAACGGTAGGAACAGGAAGACAGGAACTTTCAATAACTCCTTGTTCTTCCAGCGATCGCACAGCCCGCAAGAACTGCGACGTGTCGCCGCCAAACTGGCGGGCATAGGTGCTGCCGTTATGAAGTATTTGAGCTATTACCCGCGCTTTTGTCTGGCTGTCACGATATGCGAATAGCCGCACGGCCTCTTCTGGCGCAATCGCTAACTGATAGCCTTTCCCGGCGCGATGTCGAATGAATCCATGCGCCAGCAGGTTTTTGAGTTCGTTACGAGTGCGAACAGATCCGTAATCCAGGAAGTGCGGATTGATAACGACTGGCCTAAACCATTCAGTTGGTGATTTAGCCAATAGAGCTAACAGCTTCCCGGACAATTCCGGATACGAAGACGGGTAACAATTCAGAGATGGGTAATAATTTTTCACCGACGCCCCCTTGCAGGATAGCGACCTGCATTAGTCTCCGGGGCGATAAAGCCTGTAGTGGGGCGAGTGAAAGCGAGATTAATCTTCTCGACCATAGTGCGATAATTTTCCTGATAGTGGGACAGGAGTTTTTCGGCGGCAGCGATGGTTACTCTCCGGACGTAGCTTTCCGCTTCCTCCAGATTTCGCCAGTTTTTTTCGAGGGTAAACACAGGGACGGCCTCAAGTCCGGTCATGATGCCAAATACAACGACAGCATGACTGTTCTTAACACCAGCGGCGAAGGTTACGGTGTAACCATCAACCTTAAAGCGTCTTGATTCCGTGATTTGACTCTGCAAAGCACCCTCCGAAATAGGAGAGGGTACTTTACAGCAAAGATAACAATCTAAAAAGGTGTGTTAGAAATTTAATCTCATGAATCCATGAGGCGGCTATTGGCACCTGCTGTCACACCGCCACGACGAAGATAACGCATCAGTGTTTCGGGCTTCTTCCATGTACCTTCCTGCATAATTTCAACCAAAGACACCTGTTTTTCAGCCATATCTATGGCGGCACCAACACGCGCACTGTGGCCTGTCCACGTCCGGTAACGGCCTTTATTTGGGGTGGCATCACTCTTACCCAGCAGCGCCCAGGCGTCACTGAAAATCTTCTCCATCGCGGGCGCGGTTAGTGGCGTGGTGGTGATCCGCGCTTTGTTGCTCCGGTGTACTGGCGGGAAAAGTATCGCATCCGGGTGATCACGTAGTCCGGACTCGTCCAGCCAGTCATTGAGAACCGCAGTTGTCCGGAGGGAGAGCACCTTATCAAGTCCGGCGGCGGTCGTGATGGTTTTGGTGTGGGATACGTGAAGCGTTACAGTGTCACCAGTCTGTTCCAGATCGCGAACACGCACGCGGGACATTTCAGCCATACGCAACAGGGTATTGTATGCCACGAAGAGAAACGCCCGGTTGCGCAGGTCCACCAGCCGCTCGGAACGGGACAGCAACACGTCGAGCCATTTCAGATCATTCCACCGCAACGGTATAGCCTGGCCTGTGCGTTCGCCTTTTTCGGTTGCAGCTTCGCGCCGGATGCGCCGCATCGCCAGGGATACGCTTTTGTCATCAGAGAGTTGCGGCAGTCCGCATTGTGACAACAGCATATTGAGCATGGCGTAATGCTTTTCAATGGTGGTTGAAGCCAGATCCGCATCATGCAGTTGAAGCAGGTATTCGCGGGCAGCTTCCGGGGAGATCGGAAACCACGCAAGACCACGAGCGTGGCACCAACGCGCCCAGGAGTGAAAGACCAGGCGCAGATCGCGCAGTGTATTAGGTGAGTAAGCGCCCTGGTCATTAAGGAACTGCATGAAATTTTTGGCGGCTTCCTGGTACTCAGCACCAATATCACGAAGAAACATGCCAGGATTACCGGAGATAATAAGTTTACTCATGTAATCATTTCACCTCTATAAATTGGTGTCGCTACGCGAAAAAACAAAAAATGACAGGCTAGTTATCCGTGAGAATTTAAAATTTAAGCCCTTGATTCGAACCATGACTTTTTGAGTCTGTCAATACTGATCGTTTGATCATTATTATATACTAACTTTAAATAATGCCAATTATCTAAAGTTAGAAAATTAGGAATTTTTTTCCTTCCCGCGTAGATGGGCAATGCATTGCTGGCGTGGGCTTTAAGTTATGCCTGGCAGTTTTTAAGCAGAATTTTCTAAATTTGATGATAAAAAAACGCATCTTGATCCTTTACTCACCCTGTTATTCGACATAGATTTGTCATAGTAATTTTATGTTAGAAAACTAAATCGAGTAGGAATAATGAGTAAGAAGTCGATCGAGAAAGAGTACAAACGGTTCCTGCAAACCGCTGAACGGTGGAAAGAGCTGGTGGTCGCAAACTCTGTTTTCCATGATACCAGTTATGCTGGCGAGGAATTCCGCCACGTTGCACTAACGCATGACCAGAATGTACTAGAAGAAGCTGAAAAGTGCCTCGCAGAATGGAAAGCCTTTGTTGACTTGTGCCGTAATGCCGACGGCAAAGCGTCTAACATTGTTGAGTCTGTATATTCTCCGATCCCAATCATCATAGAGGACACGAATCAAAGCACGCATATTGTTGTGCAAAGCGCGACTACTACTCGCTCATTTACACGCGAAAATTTGCTCAAAAAGTATGACGCAATTATTAAGAAGAGCCTGAAAAACAAGATTTTTTCACAAATTGTTGGGGCGCTTGAAGAAGAGCGCCGCTTTTTTGCGGCGGAACCTGAAGGTGAAATTTACCGGGCGCGCAAAGAGGGATATACAGATGTCGTGCTGACAACAAACATCGAAGACAGCAATACTCTGTCACGATTCAGGGTCGGCGCACATGGCGCCTTAGTTTTCGCAAAACTTCCGGATACCACAGTACCCGTTGTTAATAATGTCGGCGAACGTCGCAGCATTACTATTTATTCTGGGGTCGAGTCGATACCTTGTGGCCTGATTGGTGATTTTAGTCTTTATCGCGTTCGCGATCTGGAGAAGCACCAACCAAGCTATGTTGCGAAGTCATACATCTTGCGGAACATCGATATCCGCAGTGAGAGCTTAAAGAACAAATCGACCAAAATGCTTGAAGAAGCCGATCCGGCTATTCGCCATATCATTGAGCGTAAAATACAAACTGCGCGCGAAGCAATGGCGAGACTGAATAAAATGGATCTGGAGTTAATAGACGTAATGATGATGTCCGGAGATGACCTTACGGGCATAAAACTGACAGATGCCCGTAAAAGATACGGTAAAACCATAGAAGAACGTTACGGGTTCACTTTCTCCCAAACACAGCGCGCCGCCAAACTCTGGTAATCACAAGCCCCGCATCGCCGGGGCTTTATATATCCAGATCCGGCATTTCTATGTCTGCAAGAACCTGGTCGCGGAAGGTAGCCATTTCCGCACCGATATCTTCATTTGCAGGCACATAGTCCACCAGCATAGTGAAGCAGTAGGTATCCCATCGGTCAGGCGATTTGATGTTTAGCTTTTGCCGCATGTGCTCTTTGCGCATCATCGCCATCTTCCCTTCTTCATTCAGTAAAAAAGGGATTTTTGACGCTTGCTCTGCCGTTTTAGGGTCACTGTCTATACGCATACGGCCTGACTTTATGGCATCACGAGCCATAATATTTGCGTAGGCACGCTGGTTAACAAAACGCTCCTTGTCTTTGTTCGAAAACATGGGTTTCCCCCACCGAATACGTACCGGATTAGCACCACGGCGCACCAACTGCGCACAGGTATCTGAACCAAAACCATCAGCGTCAACCGCGATTGTAATATTCGGGTATTTATCCGGCGTGCATTCGTTGTATATAAAGTCAGCAAAAGCCAGCGGGTCCATAGTCCCTGGCATTTCCATTATCTTAAAGTTAACAACACGCCGCTTTTCCCGGTGACCAGACACTTTACAGATATTAAGAACTGACTTGTCTCGCCCGTTACCAACGTCAGCTGTTGCCACCCATCCCCAGTTTTTCTCCAACAACACCTTGCGCCGCGCTGCGCGATCGCATTCATCACGACCAAGCAAATAGCCGTTAATCTCCCGAGGGAACTGACCAAGCACCTTAACCATGTACTCAATAGAATCGCGACCGCCATATTCCAGGAGTTTCTGCCTGATGAATTGTGGTGTGACGAACGGTGATTCTTCTGAGTTAAGAACAATTGCTGTCCAGATCCCTTTCGGGTTGTCTGGGGTTTTAGCTTGAGAATGGTGCGAATCGTAGAAATAACCACTTGGCCTTGTTGGCTGGGATAGCATCAACATTCGGTTATCTTCTTCAGTCAGAGCGCCAGTCATTACGCCGATCGCTTTATCAGATATACCTGATGCTTCATCCAGAATTAGAAGCAAATGTGCCGCGTGCTCCCCCGCCAGTGCTTCTTCGTTACCGAGTCGATAACCTTTGCAGAGAACTTCCCAGATCCCTTTGCGGGAACGTTCATAAAACATGGTGTCAGACAGGACAAAATAGGTCTGTAACCACCCGTGACGCTTAACTGCATTCGCCCAATACTGTTTAACGTATTTGAATACGCCTGTTTTAACCTGGCCTATCTTGTTAGCAACAATGATGACACGGGCATCGGGGAACAGAATCAAATAAATCAGCAACAACATAGCCGTTAACGACGATTTCCCTGTACCGTGACCAGAGGTAACAGTGGTTCTGCTCCCTTTTTGCTGTACGGACTGGATAATCTCCTGCTGCTGAGGTGAGGGAAACAATCCAAAAATATCAATAACAGCCTTGGTAAAGTTGTAGCGGTATTTGATTACCCAATCGCGCCAGCGTGGATCGCTGGTGACGCATTTAATCTTGCGCCCGCCAGCCATTAATCGTCCTCCGGAGGTTCTATCGCGATATCATCATCTCCGGCGTCATACCCTACGTCTGATGCATCATAATCACCGTAAATTTCAGCCGTTGCCGAAGGGTCAATATCTAACTCTTCGTCGTTGGCCTCGAATTCCCCAGCCTTACGCTCGCCATTGCTGTCGTAATCTCCGCACCCCAGGTCTTCAACAATGGTAGCCACATCTGCCCGGCGCTCTGCCAGCCATTGAGAATGGTTTGCCTGAAGCAATGCATACTCCCTTGCCTCTTTGTCCAGCTGTTCATCATCAACATCATTGATGTCAGAAACTGGCGGTTCGAGAAGATCGATAGCTTTTGCCGCGCGCGCCGCGAGGATAGCCGGGACACTGACACCCTGACGCTCGATGTATTCAGCAACACCGATATCGTCCAGTTCCTCGCGCTCACGCATACGTATAGCGGCGGCGATAACTCTGGCTGCGCGTGCGTCAGCGCCAATTCGATATTCAATCTCTTTGCCGCGCTGTTCGGCCTGTAGGCGTGCTAATTCGAGTTTTTCTCTGGCCTCGGCCTCTCTGAATGCTTGCTGGCGAGCACCCTGACGAAGTTTTTCATCACCCTGTCGCAGCTTTTGTTCGGACTGATATATCGCTGCCAACCTACTGATAAAATCGTTCATGTAGTAGGCCGCGTCACTGATTAGACCGAGAAGTCGCTGCCCAGGGTGCATTCCTTCTGGCTGTTCATCACCCAGGGCGTCTATCTCCGCCTGTAGGCGTTCGGCCTCCTGATCAACAATGCTTTGGTACTGAAGTGCGCGTTCTTGCGCCATTTGAATTGCTAACCGCAGGTGCTCTTCTGCGCCGTTCTTCATCATGTCGCGAGCCACACTCGTAGTGGGCAACGTGGCACGCTGCACAGCACCGCCAGGGATCATTGCTGAAGATCCCTCGGTTTTTGAGGCGCATTTATCTTCGGCGGGGATCATTTTCGCCATTTTTTCGCGCAATGATCTCCTGACAGATTCTTTTATCTCATTGTTATTATTGTCGTTATTTTTATGATCCGAAGTTTTCTTTCTCGGCATGCTCCGGAAAGAACTTCCGCTCTGTGAATTGTCAGTTTCTGTAAATTTTGTTGTTTCTGTACCCTCTTCTGGCCTTTTTTTTGCTCTTCCTGCCCGTTTTTTTTCAGGTGATTTGGTGCTTTTTTTTGTAGTCTTCACCTGCGACCGCACCTCATTTTTTTTCATATTGAGATGCTTTCTGGCGGTATTGAAGCTAAGGTCGTGTTGCTCGCAGTATTCCTTTACGGTGATCCCTTTTTCTTCACGCAACGCTATAAATTTGGCGCGGTGCTCTTCCCAATTAACCAGGCTCATAAAGCAACACCACGCTTTTTAACTGCGGCATTCCACAGCTTATTAGCCATGTCCACCAGCTCGCGCTGCTCTTGTCGCGCCAGTTCGGCAGACTTCCTGCTACAGTTTTTAACCAGCAAACTGCCGTATTCAGGGGTACGCCCGCGCACCTTGAACTGATATCCGTTCAGGCCATGCAACCAGTATTTCCGTGGGTAAACACGATCATCAAGCTCACAAATAGCTCGGCTTGACCGCACAAAATGCCGAATGATGTTGGTTACACTTACGCGTGAAACATGAAGGTGAGGATATTTTTCTTTAGCGAGAGTGGTGATTTCGGTGACTGTCAGATAGCAGTCAGCCCTAATCATGATATCCGCAATTTCTGCGCTGCTGATATGCTCCATTAATCCCCCAGGCAGGAAATGACCGAGGGGATGATAATGAGAATGTTATTTCTGTATAGACTGGCAAAAAGTTAGCTATATTAGAAAATTAATTCCATTTATCTAACATTACCAGCGAGATAAGCGAACGACGTGTTTTACCTTAGCGATCCACTTACCACGTGAGTTATTAATTACGGCCTGCGCCACCTTTAAGCTGACTTCAAAATCAGCCTTACGACCATCAGAATCCACCAGCGTTGCACCGTCTATTTCCGGCAGGCTTAAATAATCCTGTTCTACCTCTAATGGCATTGACGGCTCTCTGAATGGTGTCAATTGCCGAGCTTTCCAGATAAAGCGAACTCTCAATCCCCTATAAGCCATTACCATGTAGCCTGTTATCGTGCTCTTATGGCCTGCATCAGTACGCGCAGCATTACACGATACAATCTTACAGGTGACGATATTCCACTCCATATTGGTGGCTTCATGAATGCTTAATTTTGTAGTCTCGTACATCAGAATGCCTCCCAGTCAGTCGCGATAATATCCACGCCAGTGGCGAACCAGTCTGTCTGTGCCTGTAAATCTCCATTCATCATTACCAGGCGAGGCATAACCATCACATCGCACCCTTCCACAATATCGAATGCTTCTTCCGGCAGGAATTCGACGAGCTTTTCTTTACTGCCAATACTGCCACGGAACATCGACATATAGCTCCCTTTAGGCCATGATGCCCGGCGGGCGTCAAGCCCCTTCATCATCCAGAACACGGCGGCAGAAAAATTGATGTTCTTTTTGGCGATGAAAACATTATTGGCTTCTGTTTGCTTCAGAAACTTAATTAGCCTTGCCATCGACTCGGATAACGCTACGTATGGCTCATGATTGGCTGCGGACACGCTCACACCATGTAATCCAACACTGACTACCGTCATATCGCCGCTTTGAGCGGTTTCAATGTTGACACCTTTGCGAACTAACGAGGCATAAAGTTCCTCTCGCTTTTGTGTCCAGCGTTCCCGCTGACCGATGAAGTCACTCAATATGAGATCTGCTTCTGCATACGCGTTATCGTTCGCCGTTAACATAACGTCTCCTTTTTACACGCGCGACCATCCCTCGGTTAAACCGATAGAGATGTCGAAACTTCGTATTAATTAAGGGTTACAGCCTGAGCGGCTATATGATGAATTGAAAGGAGTTGTGGCGGTGGTGCCTCCACCTGCCAGGTCAGCCACGCCCGGCGACGACACTTATCAGAACCGCAATGAATGAAAATGGCTTCGTCACGAGCGCATAGCCGCAATTACCACAACGGAAACGGCGCTCACGCTAATTAAACGCCTTTTCCTGTTGTGCGCCGTGCTCTTCCGGCTGTCACACCGCGTCGCCAGGGTGGTGAGCCCCTTTATCCGAGAAAGAACTAAACGGTGGCTTGCACATTCCGGCTACCTGATTTGTTTGCCTAAGCGAGGGAGGGAATCCCTTTAACGTCACCAGACCGCTAACGACGCATGTGCCAGACGCCGTGTTACAACCAAATATGGTGGCCCCTACCGGATTTGAACCGATGGCCGTGCGATTATGAGTCGCCAGCTCTAACCACTGAGCTAAGGGGCCAGATTACTGTCAATTCCGCTTACGCTTTTTGCCAGAACCGCGTAAGGCTTTTGCCGCTTGCTCGACCCCATATGCAACCACCAGCAGAAATAAAAATGTCCAACCAGGGTTCTTATCGGCAAACGCCCAAAAATTCATCACTTACAGCCACCTTGCATTTCATCGGATAATTCATAGATTTTAGTGCTCAATAAGTAATCAAAGTAAAGATAAAACACAAAAGTAACGATAGTGCTTAAGGTGTCTGAAATTGCGTATTTCAGCTCAGGAAGCATGACAAAGCAGACAAATAGCGGAAGAAAAAACTTGAATATGGACAGGATATTCTTCCACAACCATCTATATCTGTAGTCTGACAACAAAAACTCCATTGCTTGAAACTTTATTAGATTGCGGTGCCTGGTGCCTCCAGGTGACGTTAACCAGTTAACAATTAACGCCGGGATGTTTGACTTAAACATTAAGGAAGATTGTTTTAACTGTTCCGCGTGCGCTTAGCCGCATTCACCGCAACGGAAAGAGCATTCTTGGTGGACCTGTAGATTGGGATATGAACCCGTTACAGGAGAATGCTCTTACCTGTTGCGTACTCCGTTTCATGGAGTTAACGGCGGACTAACCATCCGCCCCAAATTTATAATTAACCGCTTACTGATGGGTCATATTCGGTTAATTTAATCAACCGCGAATCAAGAGCTTTTCGATACTCAATCATGCTTTCGAGCTGATTTTGTAATTCCAACTGACTGTCCAAGCCGATGGCGAGAAAGTTATCTGTTCCGATAAATCTAACCAGCTTATTTATGCGCTGGCATAGTTGGGCGCGCTCGATAATCATCCGCTTGTGGTATTCTTCCAGGCCTTCAATTTTGCCCAACGGAGCTGCTATTTCATTAAATTCACGAAGTGGTATTTTGAGTTCATTGCCGAACACATCGACAACATCAATTTCAGGTACGCTTTCTTTCGAAACTTTATCGACCTGATAACTGGTGCTAACCACTAGAGAAATAACAAACTGCTCTTTCTGCATAATTACTGTTCTCGCGCTCATGGATGACAGTTTCTAAATAAATTGTGATGGT
Organism: Escherichia sp. E14S1; assembly: GCF_004211995.1. Lineage (NCBI taxonomy): Bacteria > Pseudomonadati > Pseudomonadota > Gammaproteobacteria > Enterobacterales > Enterobacteriaceae > Escherichia > Escherichia sp. E14S1. The sequence continues at coordinate 24,355 of NZ_RHJQ01000032.1, read as the reverse complement.
CGGCGCTGAACTCCGACACAGGGTTGTAGCAAGCCCCGCAAAGCGCGCACTACTGTAGTTGCGGCACATCAGCCTGTGCATTCACCACAATGTTGAAAACACTGGTTGTCACGCTGCAACGCAACATTTATTCATAGATTGGGATATGACCCCGTTACGCCAATGCTCTCAACGTTGTAGTGCCGGTTACGGTTCCGGCCAGGCCTCTTCCTCAACGGGGTGTTCGCCATACGGACTACCGTTTATTGGTCGTTCCTGCGGTTTATGTTGTGAAGCCAGATGCTTATCTTCTGGTTGCTTCAAAGAGCTGCACTTCATCACAACGGTAAGAGCACTCGATGCATTTAAGCCAAGCCCCATAAGGGAGAATGCCCTTACCTGTTGTGTTGGTGCCGATTAACGGGATCGAACCGCTGACCATTCGCTTACAAAGCGACTGCTCTACCAACTGAGCTAAATCGGCAATTTGGCGATGGTGAGTGGATTCGAACCACCGACCGACAGCTTAGAAGGCTGCTGCTCTATCCTACTGAGCTACACCACCATTGTGCCGGGTACGTCTCCGGCGAGGGCTTCCACCTCCGTATGCTTTTCGGCGCAACGCGCCCTGGCTGCAATTCGGTAACAGGGGATGCATAACCCTGGCTTCCAGCGTGATTAGCGCCTTCAGCATGACGGGATATACCCGTAACCAACAAACTTTCCCCTATACCATCAAGCAATGGCTGTTACGCGGGAGGGACGTAACAGGTAAGGGCGCTGACCAGAAAGACCTGACCCTTCTCATTCATCTGGTTAATCACACCAGCGCCCTTGCCTGTTATGCCTCCCCGTTCCCTAATACACAGACGGGGACACTCTGTGGTCGATTTTTTGACGGGGGACGACTCATACCCCGTGGCGTCAGGCTTATTAGGCCGCTACCATCATCAGATCATCGTTTGCATTTACTTTAATGGTCAGTTTATAAACAGCCGCAAAGTCGCTAACAATGACGAAAACCCTAAAAAAGCCCACCCGAAGATGGGCAAACACGCTACTACATCTCACACAAGAAAGAAGCCGACTGCCTGAGCTGGATTCACTTTCAAAGGCCCGCAGAAAGTAATCACAAGTCGGCTTCTTTCTTGATGCGGCACTCTCTCCGCCCGTCACCGTCCTATCCCGGTTGTCGCGTTTGCCACGCCAGCCGTAACGAGGTTTAAAGTCTTTTCACGTTTTCATCACTCGACTGCCGTCTATGGCTGTTCGTTGCGGCGGGGGTGCCTCCCCCTGGGGATATCCCCGGCCTTACCCCATTCTTTCAAGACACAATGCAAGGCCGCATCCGCATAGGTGCATTACCGCAACATTAAGGAGACTCAGAGTCAGTAAAAAAGCGAGCACAAAACCAACCCTGCGCCTCCTTAATGTTGAGGATGTGCATTGATGATGATTCGATGCGGTGAGTCCCGTTACTCTCTTCCGGACCATCATCAATGAACATCTTAAAAAGACCTTCCGTGGCTCAACATGTCTTGTCGTTTACTCCGTAAAGTGCTCTCTCTGAAACCACTTTACGCACTAAACCTGCCGAACTTTGGCTTGCTCGGTGCCAAAGCGAGTCCCTGTATACCTGTAATTTTCTAACACTTTAATTTGTTATTTGCTGGTGGGCGAACAACAACCAATAAGTGACTATCAAGCCCAGCAAGCGAAATGTGGCAACGCTCCACCAGCAAGGAAAATTCTATGTTATGTTACACCTACAATCAACATGTTCGTATGTTGAAATTAAATTTCTAACACATTATTTCCCGTAAAGATCTTCTACTCCCCCATTCTTCTTGTCCCATTCGTTCGCCCATACGCGACAAGCATCAATGATTTCCTGACGACGATCGCCTTGCATGAACGGGATACTTTCATGGAAACAGCTTGGAATGCAGGCCACACTGAATACAGTGTCAAACTCCGTCTGCTTGATTGCCTCCAGCGTCTCTGGGCGCATTTTCAATTCATCGATCGGCGCGTCCTTAGAGTCCATAATCCGGCGATGCAGGCGTGGGAAATCAGTCTCCAGGTACGCCATTATTTTATCTGCCAGACATTCGTCTATGTCGTTGTTCCAGTCCTTTTCGAAGCCGGGGAGGCGATAGTAAAGCGGCGTTCCCCATACAGATGGGATCACATCCATAGTCAGCAGGCGGCTAGTTCTGATTTGCTGATGGTAATTAGCCGTCAGTAATGCTTCTCCTCGCTGCCCAGTCTCCGCGACCAGGCCATGCGGAAACTCATGGATATAGGCAATAGCTTCCCTCCCATCATACATAAGCGGAAATGTCTCTGGTCTTTGCCCCATGCCACAAGCGCGATTCAGATCATGCCCAAGCTGTGAGCACTCTCGTTTCAGAGTTTCAATAATGTTCTGCGCAGCTGCTAACTTCTTACGCAGAGTGACGCCTTCACCTTGATACTTAATACATTGCTGATTCAGCTCTGTTAAACGCTCTTTCAGCTCCCGGCGCTCTCTTTTCAGTGCGCGGTTATCCTTCTCCGCAACATCCAGACGTTTTGACAGGCTGGGCGGATAGTCTTTTTTGTAACGGCTCAAATCGGCTTCAGCAGATTTGCGCAGTGTATTTGCCTGTTCAAGACGCGCTTCCAGATTGCCGATCTCACTACGCATATTAGCGGCAAATTGATTAACTGCATCGCCCAGGCTTTCAACTGTCGCTGATACGCCTGTGACTTGTGAAAAACGAATCAGGCCATCATTAACAGCTTGCTGATATTCCTCAAACTGATCCACCAGCTTGTTGTAATCAACCGTCCCTTCCTCAAGTAGCTGGTTGATCTCCGCGACCAGGTTATCAGTAGTGGCAATGACGCTCTCATGTAGTCGCCTAGACAGGTCATCCCCCGGATTCCGCTTTTGAATAAGGGCGATCTGTGTCCGCAGCGTTTCAATCGCGGCTGAGATGATTTCCAGATTAGAAGTATCAGTTTGTTGACTCATTGCAGTTCCCATTACTTTTGCAAAATTAGTTTTCTAACACATTTTATTAGCATGAGAACAAGAGCGAAAGATGTGATAAACAAAAAACCCGCTAGTCGGCGGGTTTTTGAGCGGTTATTGTGTCATTGCCTGGTAGATAAAATACACGATGCATAAAGGCACGATAGCCCATTGCAACAATGAAAGCAGTCTCATAGCTGTTATTGGAGTAAGTCCGTCTACGTATTCTTTCTCTGACATTTTCCCTAGCCAGCTAACCGACAACAGGGCCGAGTTCTCACCCATATCCAGCTCCCTGAGGGCTTCACGGATTAACGGCGCGGTTACCACCTTGCGGGCAGTGTTGAGCGTTATGCTCCGCGTTCTCCCGGCGTCATCAGCAAACGTCAGGTTCACATAATGTTTTTTGCTCAATGTACAAACTCCCAATCATCAGCGCCTGTACTTTCCGGGGTAATGTGAACCTTATCACCAGTAACAATATTGCGAGCCTCTATTGTTCCATTGCTGTGTTTCGACAACTCAACACACAATGGTTGCTGCCAGGACCGACGGCGAGCAACAACGTTAGCACCAGCAGGGATAAGTTCAGCCACGTTAAGTAAACGCAAAACGATTTCTCCGTTTAATCAAGACAAACATATTCCGTGATAGCTTTTATGGCTTCAGCGGCACTGCGCGCCTCAAAGCAGTAGTAACCTGCTTCAGTGAGGCGAGTCATCCAGACGAGTTGTTCGGGAGTCAGGCGATTTCTCCCATGTTTCATCTCAATGCGCATTCCGTGGTATCCCCCGCAAGCAAGGTCTATAGAAAGATCGGGATATCCCTTCTTTTGGCCTTCTGCCACCATCTTTATTGCCGTCCTTATGCCTCGCAGACCGCCGTTTGGAGTGGCGTGAGTATGCTCATACACATAGCGCATATTGCGATACAACCAGTCCAGGACGCGAACCTGCTCGTAATGCTCATGGTTCCTTTTGATTAGATCTGGGTTTTTCTCCAGTTCTCTGAGAGCTGCGGCATGTGGGGATGTTTCAGAATATTCACTGCGACGCCTTCTTTTTCGCGCTATTTTTCTAACACACCCATTGATAGTAAATAAGCGAAATAATAACAACTACGTTAGATTTGTAAAACAAGAGAGATACTACTCAAGGCTGGGCTATATGCAACAGGTCGGATTTGCTTTTAGAGTAAAGAGTGACCTTAATCAACAAGGCGGGTAAATCGCATGGCATTTACCCAACCTGTTATTTTTAAAGATTTATTTTATCCGGTTCGGATATTTCTGTGATTGTCTTGTCGATTGCGATTAGCCAACCTTCATAGGTCAAATCGTCAACAAGCTCTACCAGTTTGTCTTCTGTATGAGGGAAGTATACCCAGCTCCAGCTCGCTGGTTTTTCTGCTTTTCGCAGCGTAAAAACCTTCTTGTAACGGTGGAACTCAAGGACATACCCCTTCGATATGGAATATTCCTTTAGGTCTTCGAGCGTAAACCGACGGTTCTTTCGCATGACTACCCCATAATTCGATATTTCTCTATAGACTCGTCGTAACTAGTGTATACGTATGGCTCTGTATCATCAGCATAAGGTGCAACTTCCAGAGCATGAACTGGATTGTATACCGCGTCATTTTCCAGGCGCTCGCTCGAATACAGATGCCCGGCTAAAACCGTAAGCGCCGGGCGACTCATTCTGTAGATCTCTGCCACATCGCTATCTACAACCTGTCCAAATGATGTGTCGCCGCGCTCCAGCAATATCGTTTTAAGCGCAGGCCACCACGGACCATAAAGGTGATAAAGCTGTGGATCTTTCTTTAGCCTTTCAACCATCCCAGCAAGATATACTGTCAGGAACTCGTCTTCACTCCTGCCATTGAGCGCCTGCGGCAAAATTTCTTCAAGGTAAGATTCTGTCGGTTTAACGGTATCGATTAATGTCGTCATTTTAATTCGGCCCCAACCGGGGCCGCTCCTTATTAGTTAGGCCGCGTTGGTTATTATTTTACGCAGTTCATCTACCGAGTAACGCGTAGATACCATCCATGCCGGACGGTCAAAGTTCACATCAGCAACCGGGTTTGCTTCAAAATTCCAGAAACGCCCGCCAATCTTCTTAATGGCGTCTTTGGCGTTCCGTATTGTCGAGGAACCTGGCTGATCGGCAATGAGATAAACCGCGCCAACGTCCTCGCTGACACTCCACCAGCGCCCGCGAACACGTGCCTTAGCGCGAATCGGCTTATCATTAACCACAATGATATAGTCATCATTCGCCGCTTCATCAGCCCTGGCTTCAGCCTCTGCCGCCTGCTCTTCTCTTTTGCTTTCAGCCTGCTCAAGCCTTTCCGCGATCTCTGATTCAGTGGCCCCGCCGTTTTTCAGCGATACATAGTCTTGCCACGTTGCCGATTTGAGCGCATCTGGCAACTCATTCACATAGTCACCGTCTTTCAACTCACGAGCGCGGCGGACAGCCATTTCTACCAGGCGATTAAGGGAAACAGCATCAGCAAAATCGTCCTTACTGATGTGTTTTTCATCAAAGGCATTGATGACAGCACCCACCTTAATCCACTGTGCTGCCGGTGATTCCAGGGGGTTATCAGCCTGGACTATGGCGAGTTTCGCTCCATCTACCCCATTATTCGCCAACTGTTCCAGTGCCGCCCATCCATCTGCATCACTGAGTGATTTATATTGCTCAAACAATGCATCGCGCCAGGCCACCAGCGCAGAACGTGTCTTTTCGATCTTCGTCTTAATTTTCGCGATCTTGACCTGATTAAACATCCGTTCAATATCATCGATATTGCTAAAGGCTTTCATCCTGCCCTTGAATAAACGGTATGCCAGCACGGTCCTCCAGAATGATTCCAGACCTTCTCCGGACGGTTTGCGGAACAAGCTAAGAATATCTTCAGAAGTGACTTTATTAAGCGAGCGACCTGACAGACCACGCCCAGCCATCCAGTTTTCGAACTCCTGGGCAACATCATCCATCGTTGCCTGTGCGCCCCATGCCTGCATTCCCTGGATGTAATCATACCCATACAATGCCTGGAGGAATCCCTCGCCGTCCACGATATTCAGCGGGTTATCACTGGCTTGTATTTTTGCCACTTCACGCTTCAGCGCCTCGTCGTTGCCATCAGGATATATCCATCGCTCAGGTGCTATATCCGATGCTCGCCCGATTTTTTGGCCTATCACGCCATCATAGGCCGATGACAGCGCGATCTGACCATCATCTGTGCGATATGCCCAGTATTTAATAGCTGACCCACCGCCCCATGCATTACCAGGTTTACCAGCAATAACATTCATTACCCCATTGCGAATAGCATCATAGAACTGATCGCGAGTAAGTATTGTTGATAGCTGGTGGCACTGAACACCACGCGCAGCCGTTGCGCGCGATTCAGCTACCCCCTCTTCAAAAGTTACCGCTTCAATCACAGAGTCAAACGGCAATGTAACGATAGACCCCGGTGATCGAGCGTAACGACTTGCTCTATCCAGCCAGGCGATACGGCAGAGGTATTGTGCTTTTTCACCGTCAATTTTTTCCACCCGGACAATCGCTGTTGTTTCGCGATCATCAATGACTGCACGGTAATAACTACCTTTATGCAACAGGATATTCTTGTCAGTGCGCATATATTCCTGTGGGTTCTGAATAACATCGATACTGATATCCAGCACACCAGACTTAATAGCGCGCTCCACATCACCACGAGAGCGTTTCATTATGGTATCCGCGTCTTTTGCCCTGGTGATCGCAAACCGCAGCACCCGCGCACGTTTTCTGTAGCTACTCAACTGCTCAAGCGCGTATTTTTGCCCATTCCTGTTCGTACCCGCTTTTATCAGGTCGTCAAGATTTCGCTGGTAATACTCTATCTGTTCCATCGCGCTTTTCAGTTCTGTCTCCATCATGCCGATATCTTTTCCGGCGGCGTTTGCCGCTTTCAGGTAGATATCGAGAGCATTGTTGGCCTCGCGCTGTGCTTTCAGTTTCAGACGTTCTTCACGCTCTTGCGCCTGGCGAGCCATGATTGCGCGGCGTTCTTCCGGGTTTGCCGCCAGCATAATGGCGCGTTCATCAGCATCATCCGCATCACCATTGGCGATCTCTGACATGTCGGAGGTCATCACCATCTTGATCCAGTCTTTCTTACGTTTCAGCGTATCCAGACGGAAGTCGTCGAATGTGCCTTTGCCACAATAGTAGTGAACATTGACCTTCTCTTGCGGTGAACCTACGCGCGCACCGCGCCCATTTCGTTGGTCGATACTGGCTGGTGTCCAGGGTAGTGTCAGGTGGTGGATATCGGTTGTCCCGATATGCAGGTTAATACCTACTTCAGCCTTCTTGTTACAGATAATGATGCGCGTGCGACCTTCGTTATAGTCGGCGGCAATGCCTTCCATACCCTCAAGGCCAGCATCATTTTTAGCTGAGAGATAATCCTCATATTGGGCAAGTTTGCTGTAGTAGGTTTCCCATGCCCCTTCTTTGTATTCACCGTTTTTATTCGGAGTAGGTTCGGTCGGCTTATTCACCTTCTTCAGCTTGATGCCGCCAGCCTGGCTAACGGTCGTCGCATTGATAATGCCTATCTCCTGCTCCGGCATTTGCAGTGCACTGGCGATAATACGGCGCAGCTTCTGGTGCTGGGCTTTTTCATCAATGAAGACGATTTGTTTACCGTTCTTCAGGCCTTCACGAAGGTTTTCGATCAGCGCGGCATACTTCGGCGGGATGGGGTGTGATACCTGCTGCATATCAATCCCGGCGGCAGCAATGGCCTTCAGTATTTCAGCCTCCAGTTCAATGCTGGCACGTATTTCAACATGCGCCGGATGTTCACTAAAGGTGGTCTTCACTACCTTGCTGGTACGCGTACTAACCAGCCCGCCAGCGCCGTCTTCCTCGGCCTCGTCTGCATCATCTGCCACTTTACCGCCAGCTACTTTTGGCAGGCCATCAGCAATAGCTTTTACCTTGTCTGCAAGCTCAACGGGGAACTGGAATGTAATCGCACTGGCATACAGATCCGGATCTATAGCAACCTTATCCATGTCGCGGATGATGGAGAAGATGAAGTCATCCGGCTTTTCGCTTGTGATATGCCCGCTTTCATCGACTGTCAGCGCATCTTTACGACTTAATTCTTGTGCACGCTTGCGAAGCTCTTCATAAGCAGCCTCCTGCTCCCCTGTCATCGGGATCTGCAAGGTATTCTCGATGATGTCGGGGATTTTGACCGTCGCTCCAACATCCGCAGCAGTCTTCAGAGTGGTCCAACGGTGGAAAATACCACGCAGACCATCAAGGTTCTGGAAGCCCACCAGCCCCTGCTTCTCTTCCACTTCCCCGGAAATTTTCTGGACCTGAACGGTGGCAGTTTTGCCAAACACACGAACGAAATCATCCGGCGTAATAATGCCCATGCGCATCCACTCTTCCTGCGGAATAACAGTAGACAGCATGTTGAAAGCATCAATCGGACTGTTCACCAGCGGTGTTGCCGTCAGCATAACTACTCCGCGCCCGTTGTTGCGTTTCATCATGTACGCAGCTTTTACAGCCATGTCGCGGGCCATTTTGGATACTGCCGGGTTAGGCAAATATGCCATCTGCCCCGCTTCACGCCCGGCATTAAATGAGTTGCGGTAGTTATGCCCTTCGTCGGCAATCACGCTATCGAAGTTCATATCCTCAAAGTACGGGATATTCTGCTTCTTCGTGGTCCCGGTATTTGCGGCCTGGTCCTTAATCTTGTTCTTCTTCTGCGCGTCACGGTGCTTGCCAGACGCCAGGTCAAGACGCCCCATTTCAACAGCATTAAAGACAGCTTGCTGTGAGTTCTCCTCGATGGTTTTTTCTCGTAGCGGGATAGACGCGAATTGTTCTTTTGTCATGATGACCGTTCGCCAATTTGACGACGGGATCATGTTCATGCGCTGAACGATAACGGCACTGGAGGACTCTTTCACCACATTGCGGGTAAGAGGCTGACCGTTTCTGTCCAGACGTGGTTCACCATTTTCATCAAGCACTGGCGCGGTAAGAATATTGCCGCCGTCATCACGAACTTCATCAAGCCCGATAAACATCATATTTGAGAAGGCTTCTGGACTGTAGAAGCTCTGAGCCTCGTGATACCAGTTCTGATAAACCGCTTTCGGGACAACAATACAGGTGCGTTTAGTTCGGCCTGTTTCGAAGTTATACGCCTCAAGTGCAAGCGCAGTCGTGGTTTTACCAAGCCCGGTGCCAAATCCCATGATGCCGCGCCCATCTTCTGACAAGCGACGAACTTCCTCATTCTGATAAGTCAGAGGAATGCGCTTCCCACTAATCCCTTCCAGGCCAAGCGGTGCGTCAGAATGTGTAAACGGGATGAAGCCATTGAATGCGTCGTTATAGTCGCGGGCTATCTGATCAGCCTGCGGGTGAGTGCGTAACCAGTCGTTAAAGCTAACTTCAAGTTGAGCAATCTTATCCAGGTACTCGTTAGCGTTCTGCCCTCGCGGTTTGACGCCGTTCAGGTAGTTTTCTAACTGGTTCAGGAAGCCGTCTTTATTGTTGGCCTTCTTGAACTCATTCCCGTTTTTGCCGTTTACGGTTCGTAGCTGATAGCCAGTAAATACCCCGTCCTTACCTTCGTAATCGTCCGGGGATACCAGAATGCCATCGACGACCTTCAGATCAGGTTCTGTGTACTTAAACTCGTCATAGCCCTGTTCTGCCAGGAACTCTTTTATCAAGCGGCGGTCCAGCCAGCGGGCATTCAGATTAACGGTGACTTTATTTAGTGGCGTGAAAATGCGTTTCTCTTCGATTTTCGCCAACTGGCGCTCAAAGTTCGCTTTCTGCTCACCTGTTGCTGCATCACGCCAGCCCACCAGCAATGCTGTTTTGGTTGCAATGTCGCCGCTGGTGGCGCGGTCCATTGGTAGCAGGCAGCCATACCCATCAATAGCGATATCTTCAAATTTAGCCAGGTATTCCAGAGCGGCATCGTCGTCTTCTGGCAGTTCGCCAGTAAACGCCTCACGGAAATCGTCCAGTGTTATCGGATTAAGGGCCACATCGCTGAAAAGGTGTGTAACAACCTGTTCCGGGCGAGCAAAGTCGATACCTGATGCGCCATTAGTTACATCAAGTCGTCCGGCAAGAAGGTCCGAAGTAGAGCCATCCTGTTTCACGTTCCCAGTGAACGTCATCCAGTTTTTAGCGCCAGCTTCAACAATCCCATTCAGCTTAATCGCGTGCGGTGGTCCATACTTCGCAACTTCTGCTGCCGCCAGGCGGGATGCATCTGCCAGTTTGTCATCAACATTCACCCCCAGGTTACGCAAATCAAGCGCCTTGTTGATCAACTGCCCTATCAGTGCGCCGCGCATAACGCGCTCTCTGTCTTTTTCTCGCTGCTTGCCTGCAAAGCGAATCATTGCAGCTACTTCATCACTGATAACCGATGGATAGTCGGACGCGATCGCCGATATCTGGTCCCATGACAACGCCAGAATGCCATTTGTTGACTGAAACGCGATCTGCAGATCGCCAAACGTCGAAACACCATATCGGCTTACATCAAGCGCGGAGGATTTGGTTGTCGTGTCCTTGACCCATTTCAGGCCATCAAACTCATGCCAGATGCCGCCTACAAGGCGTTTATCGCCCACTTTCGCGCCCTGCCATGCCTGAGTAGTTACGCCGAGCAAATCCCAATTGATGCGACTATCAAAGCGACGAGATAGCGCGGTTTTCATCGACTCATTGGATACACGACCGTCCTTTTTCACCACCAGGGTATTGCGGAAGCTGGTACGCTCCATATCGCCGTAAACAAAGCGTTTTCCTTCCGTAGTGAACCATTTCCCTTTGAGAAAGGTATCCCAAAGGACGTTTGCCGATTTGAGCGTCGAATCGTCCGTATCGGGGATCATCTCCAGGAAGGCTTCTGGATGTTTACGCAATACCCATACGTCCACCACGGTATCTGTACCTGATTCACTGAACGTACCGGAAGGCATACGATGCGCGCCCAAAAATTCCGCTTTACGGCTGACTTTATCGCGCAATTTTTTGTATTTCGTACCATCAGTCATGCCATTCGGCACCACCAATACGATAAGCCCACCAGGTTTAACCTTGTCGATCGTGCGCAGCACAAAGTAATTGCCAACGTTCTTCTCGTTTGCATATGCCGGATCAAGCCCTGCAACGCCGGAACGGCCTTCGCCAAACGGTACGTTACCAACAGCGTGGTCATACATTGCGTCTTTCGCCGCCAGAGCCTCGAACGCCCCAATGTTCACATCGTCTTCCGGGTGCAACAGCTGGTTGATTCGACCGGAGATCGGAGACAGCTCGGCGCTGGTCATTATCATTCCCTGCCGTTTTGTCTCCTGGAAAATACCCGTGCCAGCTGATGGTTCCAGTACATGACCCCCATCAATACCGTAGTCAGCAAACAGATCCCATATACCTTCAGCCATAAACTGTGGTGTGTAGTATTCGTATTGGCTGCCCTCGCCGTCAGTAAGGCCGCCTTCACCTGTATACCCGGCGAGAATCTGACGCTGTTCTTCAGTTAATTTCGCCCCATCGAATCCGGGCGGAAGGGAATTAAGAAGCTCTACTGCGGCGTTGTTTGCTGCCCGCCGTGTTTTTTGAATGCTGACACCATCGACTTTCTTAACGCCAAAGGTCGCAACAGATCGCGGTTTATGCAACCGACTAACAATTTCAATCAGCGCCCCAATGCTGGTGGCCTGGCTAATTGAATCAATTATTTTGTCCAAAGGAAGCCCCCTCAAAACCGTTAAATCCGCCTGTAGCGGTACGGTTTGAAAGGGTATGGAGTGTGTTAATTTGGAAGAATAAGAGCGGAAAAGGTCAGGCGATACGAACGAACTCACCGTCTATTGCGTGTTCACCCCCGGCATCATCTCGCATAACAGCACACTGACCTGGAAGGCCATAACGAACAACCATACAACGAACACCATCGCCACAACCGCTCTGAGTCCTGTTCTGTCGCCTCTCATACGATTTTACCCGTTCAAGCAGGCCATCACGCACCATAGCCTCAAGTGTTCGCCTTGTTGATTCGAGATAATACTGTTTGTCGATTGCATCCGTACTATGCAGCAAGTAAGCCACCCCGGACACATCAAACGGAGGCGATCCAATCTCCATTGTCACCCACTCACGGTTATCCGGTTCAAAGTAGCTGAGTATCTCTTTTTTTCTTCTTGTCAGTCTCATGTTTGCAATCTCTTATTGTGGGACAGTTCTATCCTACAATAAGAAACGTAACAACATTTATGATTTAAATCATATAGTTAATTAATGAGAAAGCTCAAACATTCAGTATACGGTTAACACTCAACATGCCACGGACAAGGAAGGCTTATGGGCGTACCGGGATAAGAAAATTGCTGCCATGAAAATCACATACTCCCCATAGTTTATGTTCGTTTGTTAATCAGAGGGGTAGTTATGGTAAGTTCCGATCCTCGTTGGCTGATGGAAGCCCGTAAACATATTGGCCTGACTGAAATCAAAGGGGCTAAACACAATCCAGAAATCGTCCAGTTCTGGAGGGATATTAAACGCGGCGGAATTAAAGACGATGAAACTCCGTGGTGCGCAGCATTTGTTGGCGCAATGTTAGAGCGTGTGGGTATCCGCTCAACAAGATTTGAGTCGGCAAAATCCTATCTGGATTGGGGCGAGAAACTGGATACACCAGCATACGGATGTATCGTTGTATTTACCCGCGTAGGCGGTGGGCATGTAGGCTTCATCGTCGGACGCCGCGCCAATGGCGATCTGCTTGTCCTGGGTGGGAACCAGGGGGATGCGGTGAATATTCGTGCATTCCCGACATCAAGAGTGTCGGGCTATCGCTGGCCTGCTGGCGAGCCACGCAATACAGCTCTGTTACCAGTCGGAGATGCAGCAACCTCAACCAATGAGGCATGAAAAAAGCCCCGGCCAGGCCGGGGCATCACGCTTCAAGTCGCGATCCAATCATTACCGACTATATCAGCCGTCGATAAATCAACTTCCCGGATCTGGTGTCCGTTAATACAAAACCATCCGGTTGTAGAGCAATTATCAGGCCATGCCCATACACCAATATTCCATGCTTTGCGGCGGCACACTTCAGCCCGTCCTTCCCTGATATTTTTTACCGCCTGCATGATGTCCATCACTCACCTCCCCAACCGATCACCTGGAATTGGCCCATTCTTGGGTGATACCAGCGTTTCCCGCGGCGCTCGGCCTCCGACATCATCAGGGTAAAAGCGTTCATAAAGGGAAATAAGGCCACAATAGAACGACGCGACAATATCCCCTCTGGCGTTAAAAACTCATGCGTATCGGTGGGAATCCGGTAAGCGTTAACCAGGTTGCGACATTTGGCTTCGGTCAGGCCACATTTCGCCGCCAGCTGGCGGTAGCCAATGTAACCATCTGGCATGTTGCCCTTCTTGATTTGCTCGACGGTTTCTACCACCTGGCTAACCTTTGACTCAACAACATGAAGCCGCTTTTGTTGCTGAACTGCATTTGCAGCCATTGCGGCGATCATCTCTATTTCGGTCAACGGCTGGCGTGCTTGTTCTTCCAGTTCGCGCCAGCGGTCCACCAGCCGGGCGGTGAATTCGGGAGAGAGCTGCGCAACGACAATAATGCTGTCTCGTTTGCCTTGCTCGCCTTCGAAGACGTAAGCCTCGACACTACGGCGTAGTCCTAAGTTATTGATTTTTTCGAAAACCTGCAATGCAGGAAGTTGAATAACTCCAGATTTAGCCAGGCGCTCTATTGATATTTTTACGTTATCTGGACGACTTCCCACCAGCTCCGCGATCTCAATGCTGGTCATTGATGGCTTTTCAAGAATGCAGATATCCATCAGTGTGCCTCCGCAATGCCGGGATTGGTAATATTGCGATACCAGGGATTAGTGTTTGGTTGTTGGGAAGTAGAGAAACGACCAGTAAGAACACCATACTGATCAGGGATCAGAGAACGGGCTTCTTTTTCGGTTGCGGCAATTGCGAAGTGATCGCAGTGTTTTTGCAGGGAGTGGAAACGCCAGATGAATTCTGGACGTGAGCAAGGATTGGCATTAACCATAGTTACGGCCTCACTAACAGGTTTAACAACCTGCTACCCGCTGTCAAACAGGTGGCAGGACGTGACAGGGTTGACAGACTGGCGTTAGTGAAACCAGCAGGCCGAAGCCTCCCCATCACGCCCCACCATAATTCGGGCGTAACGCGGTTTACGGACACAAAAATACCGCAATATCGGAAATCTGCGGTTGTCCGCACTAACATTCAGGCTGTCAAACCTGGTCGCAGAATTTGCTACGACGACGTGAATATAAGCCTGAACATTAGGAAGATCAACTAAAAATTTCAGCAATGGATGATTTCAGTCGATGATGCAGATCATACATTGCGATTTAGCAACAGCAAATTAATTTTCTAACACAAATTTCCGAGCGAACATTTTCCGGTCATTGGGATATTTTGTAGGCACTCGCGAGTCATCCTCTGAAGCCCGCTGGAACTGACCAATCTTCACGGTCAAATTCAGACTGATAGCCACGCTGTTTCATCAGTTCAAAGGCTTCAGCAACTGTTTTACATCCCTGATAGCCAGAATAATCCATAGAGAAATCCAGAGCACTGGATGGTTTGGGCTTATTCACTGCGGCAGCTGCATTACGTATCCATGCAAATTTTTTTGCCAGCTTTTCAGCGGTACGATACAGAGCCTGTTGTTTTGCATAGCCCTCGTCTGAACGACGCTTTGCAGCTCTCGCTTTTGCCGCAGCCAGGCTGTGGTTGACATGCTCTTCTCTAATCACTGGTTTTTTATCCAGTAAGCCATTACCCGCTTGAGAACTATCTGCTGGTGAAGCCTTCGGCTGAACCGCGCATGATCTTTCTCTTCTTTTGGTTATGGGTTTACTCTTATTTTCTATTGGCTGTTCATTTTGAACATGGGGGGACTTGTTCAATTTGAACAGGGGGTTCCCAGTTTCAAAAAAATAACGAACCTTTGAAATCAACTGCTTAACCAGTTTTGTTGCGTTGGCAAATTTAATGCCCTGCTTACCCCCGATCTCCATTGCAACATGAATGAAGTGGAGAAATTGTGTTGTAAACCGATATACGTTACAAACCTGGGCATTGTTATTCGCCACCTGGTGTTGTTTAACAAGCATTCCACACTTCGTCGCTTCAGCAAATGCCCGGCGTACAGTTGAAATACTGCGTCCCGTAATATCTGACATATCGGCATATGAGCGACGGATCATGTATTCATCGGTAGCCCCTGCCAGGTTGGCGAACTCGGCAATAATGGCGCTATGTGAAGGGGAAAGAAAACCACAGTGGCGAGCAAAAAAACTCAACTGATGACCTTTGATTTTTTTGTGGTATTCAGTGTTGTTTTTATACTCAGAAGTGTTGAAAGTTACTGAAACTGAATTTAAAATATTCACCAGATAGTTCCGTGAAAAATCTATCTACCGTATAAATCTATGTCCGTAGATTTATACACCAAAAAGCCGCTTCTCAGCGGCTTTTGCTTTTTTTTGGCAGTCGCTACCGGAGCAGTGACCGCGATCCTACTCGATCACATCGGACAGGATCAACAGTGTATATAAATACACTATGTTAGAAATTTAATTTCATATGGCAGTTATGCCCGTCGCGAAACGAAGAGTAATGGGGTAGTATTTTTGCTCTCCTTCGGCGATAACTCCGGCTCTTTCTTGCCTGATATCGGCAAGCCATAAGTCGCATTTGCCCCCAGAGATTCAAGCATCGCAGCCACTATGCGAGCATCATCTTCAGACTGCATACGGCAGAGCGCCCGGCGCTGTTCTGCGCTGATAAAAACAGGCATTTCCTGGATAGCATCACGCAAAATCCTACGGCATTTCTTCGCATCTTCGCCTTGGCTTTCCATCATTTCGGCCTGGTTGCGTAATTTGTCGCGAAGTTGCATATTTTCCACTTCAAGGAGCATCAATTCTGACTCAAGGGCTTCACGCTGTGCTGACTCGAAAATAGCCTGCTGATTCTTCATTGCTGAAAAGTGGTGAACAAGATCCGTAGCCGCGTTATCGGTAAAACCTTGTTCGATAAGTGCCGCATGAATAGCCGCGTCGCGCTCTTCTGCTGATTCCAGCATCAGGCTTTTCTTGTCCAGACTGATATAGTTAGGCACAGTTACGTAATCAAAGCCGTGAAAAGACTTTACCAGAGATACAGATGAATCTGGGCCAGATGTAGCCCACGACCAACCACCCGCACCAGAATTAATCATTCCCTGTACAATACGCCCGGTGTCTGTATCCAGTATTTCCTGCGTATGGGTAACAATGCCGTTGTCGTCAATCGAAATGTCGATAGTCCTGTTTGATGGCACGTTCTCCAATACAACAGGTTTCCCATCAACCATCACAACAGAGACTTCCGGCAGGTTCAGGCTTTTCGTTTTGTTATAGTGCATCGCCCGGCGACCATGTCCGTAATAGCCATACATCTCACCAAGTGCGATACGCTCTTTTGTTTCTGGGGAGTTGAATGTGTCTCGCACCGACTGAATAACGTAATTTCGATTGTTCTGCGGTGTGTGTTTGCGGATTTTCTCTACCAGGGAGAAGCGATCCGTAACAGTGTTCAGTGATTGCATTATTTCCCTCCGGTTAATTGCTCATCACAAATTTTGCAAAGTTGATTAACTGCTCTAGCGTCCAGTTTTCTGGATTGTCGCCTGACGACAACGGCGCGGATTCGTACATGCCATGCTCGTTGTTTTGCTCTGATTCATTCGCCTTAAACTCTTTGATCATGGTATTGAGAGTGTCATCGTCGATGTGCAGCTGTTCGGTGAACAGATAGCGCATAAACGCGTCGCTACCAGCCAGTTTCGGGTTGTTCTGGACCTGGTCCATAATTTGCGAGATGACAGCTACAAAGTTGGCGCGCGCATCCAGTTCTCGGTTTTCTTCCTCCTGGATAGCCGTGTTCATTGAGTTGAATTGCACGTCATACGGGCGGTTTGTTTCGGTGTAAACCTTCCCGTATTTGTAGGCGAGGTGAATGTCATGAAGCCGATAAATAGTTCGCTGGGCGGCCTGTCTGATCCAGTTCGCACGTAATGCAGCTTGGATAGCAGTTTGTTGCCATCCTCCCTCTCCAAGCCCGCCACTCATTTGATCTGCCCAACCGAGCATCGTGGCGTCAATGCCTAAACTGGCCGCTAACTGACGAAGATGAAACATAACGTCTTCAATTCCGCTGATATCTGCGGGTATAGACTGCGTATCAATAGTGATGCCGTTCTTCCCATCGCCCATAACTGGTATCAGATGGTTAAGCACCGTAGGAATAGCGTTGGCATTAATCGATCTTTGTGCCACCAGGTCACTATGACGCTTCAATGCCTGGCTGACGCCACGCGTATAGTTAGCCGCATTAACTGGGTCCAGTGTGTTCGTCGTAAGAGCAATCAGACGGTCAATTTTGGCTGCATTATTTCGAGTTGATTTCAGCGCGGCGAGCGCAGCACATAAATTCAGGTAGGGTTCATAACTGTATTCCAGGAATGAAGTTCCGTAATTCTGCGTCTCCATTAACGGCTTATCAGCCTGATCACTTAACAGTGAATACCCTTTTGTACCGTAGCTAACCGGAATAACCTTATGCTGCGGCGTCCAATACGGGTTTTTCATGGAAACAAGATTCCACGGTTCGGTTATTACCCTGCGCAAACTATGCGTATCCAGAATGTAATCACCACTGAAACCGACCAGCTGGCTACCGCGATAAAATTCCTGGACGAAGTGTGGAAGAGTGTAATAACTGGATTCAATGCCAGTTATCCCTCTGCCCTGTTCAGCATAAGGTCGGACATAAGACACCCCAAAGATCGCCATAATCATGGCCCATGAAGGCAGACCGTCATTAATCATCGCCCCTAAATCTGCGGTTAACTCTTCACATCTACTTACCGCCTCGGCATCGGAACCATCTTTTGGCGAAAGCGTGAATGCCAGCCCGGTTTTTTTTGAAGGCGCAAGCGCATGTGCAATGTGAATGTTTAAAGCCGTCGAGATAGTCGGGCTTTTAGCCATCGTTTCCAGGATGTTGTACTTTTGCAGGCGCTCGCCGGGCAGTTCAGCGGATAAAGAAATTGAATCTGCTGCACTCGTCATGCCATCGCTGTTGCCCCCCAGGATGCCTGGACGTAAAGCGGACAGGCCGGAACGAGCAACGACACTATGCCCGCTCGTAAAAACGACCGGATCGGCGGGCGTAACATCACCACCGTTGAAGGCTTTCTTCAATGCCGACAGAAAACCTTTGTTTTTGTCTTTCGTTGCCATGAATCACCGCGAATTGTTTCCAGTTTCGCGGCAGCATAATCAGTATGTGATTTCAGCGGTTGGTTTAGTTTTCCGTACTGCAATTATTTAGGGCTGTAGAATTTTCGAACATAGCAAAGTTCAGACCTTTCCCTTCACCAAACTCAGCCTCAATTTCATCAGAAACAACAGACAAAATACTGCGCAAATCGACTTCTTCACCACCGAACATATCGCCAAGCGCCTGTTGTTTATGAATCAGCTCGTCGTTGATTTTTTGCGCCATTTTTTTGAATGCTGCCCCCATACGCTTCGCGCTACGATTATTTGCTACGATGAATAGCGCCAACGCCTCTGCTTCTGGCGTGCTGTCGCCGAATAACCCCCTTTGGGCGATCACTTCTTCAACGGCCTGACCGTTGTCTTTGGCTTCACGAACAAGATTGATTGCTTCCTGGAGTGCCGCAATTGCCTGTGTATCCAGACCGTTAACCTGCTCTATACCGTCCACTAAACCAGTTACGGCGTCATGGTGAACGTCGCCAGACAGCGACTGCATTTGCGCAAAATCGCTGGCTGCCGTATTGAGTGCGGTCAGGATGTTACGCATTTCCGGATCTGGCTCTTCCGCCACCAACCGGACCAGTCGCTCATCTTTGTAGGCTTTGGCAAAAATCGCATTCTGGATGCGGTCGATCAGCTGTTTCGTAGGGCGCCCATCGGCAGTAAGCAAACCCGCCGTCGCGGTATCGCCTATTTCGCGCAAAAACGCACGAATAAAAGCATCATTGGACCGCGCCAGTAGATTTCCATCTTCTGAAGGATTAAATAGCGCCATGACGCTCTCAGTGAGGAATTGCGCATCAGCATACGCTTTCTCACTCGCCGCCATCTCTTGCAGATCACTTATGTTGGAATCGCGAGCGAACTGCGCACGATCTACATCAGTGAGTCTTTCACGCACCAGTACGGGCATAGACATTTGCGAAATTTCGTCAGGATTCAGACCAAACTCTTTCGCATGGTCGATCAGGTACTGGCGATATTCATCTGCCTGTCCTTGCTCATAGGCGCGCCAGATCCCCATACTCCTTCCATTACCAGATTCAACAACGTTGTCAGGCCCAACTATTGGCGCTCCGTGGCTACTCATTCCTGAATCCGTTAATTGTGCTGGGCGTAAATTGGAGGCAATACGGTTAACCTGAAGTTTGCTAGATAGACGTGTACGATCACGTGGCTGGAGTTCTTCCGGGAATGCAGTGTTAATCGTACCGTCAAGGTTATTCGAAATGATTAGGCTACTGGCATCAACAACCTTAAAAGCTGTCTTTACCTCTGCGCCTTTGCTGGTGACTACGTAGCTACTTCGCCCCAGGCGTGTTTCCTTCCTCTCTAATGAAGAAACCAGAGCAATGACGCTGTTAATGTCTGCGGCCTCGGAAAGCGCAGAAGTAACTGACTTGTTCAAAATACACTCCCCCTATAGAGAAAGCTGGAAGTGTAAAAAGTGTGTGATTTATGTGAGAACAGATAAGTGAAAGGGGCATTTCAGCCCCTTTTGATTACCCGGCATATCCGTTGGCTTTAACCCAACCGATGGTCTGCTCTTTAGCCTGCTCCAACGTAAGGAACTCGCCAACATAGTTTGAGATCCCACGCAGCGCATCAATAAATTCCATTTGTGTCGACTTTGTGAACACACCGCCCAAGAAGTCAGTCACTATCTTAGGAACTTCATCTGCAACAGGATCAGACTGTGGTTGCGGTTCCGATATCGGTTGAGCGGCAGCACCCAGCCCCAGCTTAAGCATCAGATCAACAATCTGCTTACCAATTGCGACGCGTTGTAATACTGGCGCGGTTTTCTGCGCCTGCATTAAATCTGATAGCTCTTTACCCAATTTCAGACGGTCTAAAACAGAGATAGTCATTAAGCACCTCCCTGCTGAATTTCAGCCAGAATGTTGATCAGGTAGTCAACTGCTGCGCCAACCGTTGATTCGTTCTCGTCGTATCGACCAGCACTGATAAGAGCGTTTGCAGCTTCCTGCACATGGTCAAGTTCGGCACTGATTACCGTCAGATCGCGGGATGTAAACTGCACCGGGACGGATTTAAGGTACTCCAACGCTTTATCTGCTTCCTGATCAGCTTCAGTTGCCGCTTCTCCAGCATCTTCCGGCGTTGGCTGTTGCTCTGGTTCTGTTTGTGGGTGTGATTCTGGCTCAACTACAGGTGCTAATTCAGGCTCTGGCGTTGCTTCGTTTGAATGATTTTGAAGGGCGTTATATACGTCCATAATGAAAAGGTTCTCCCCATCACCAAGCGGATAAGCCACGTTCGGAAACTCTTTGCGGAAAAGAATTTTTACTTGCGCCTTGAATGTTTTCAAGTCACTGCCAAACAGGTCTACATAGCCATCAATGTGTTTTGCCATGCTGGACGCAACCAGTTCCCCCGCCATATTTTTCAGTTCATCGTCATCAGGTAGATAGCGTAATTCATACTGACTGACTTCTTCATCTGTCAGTTTACGGTCATACGTAATGATCCCGTAACGAGCATACTCGTAATACGGGTCAGCCTGGTCGGGACGGTCAAGCACGGCTGTATTTCCATCCGGCACCGCACCAACCCCCGCCGGGCGCGATTGAAGAGCATAGCGGTATTTGCCTACATGCTGAGTATCTTGCGGAGATGCTGGTTGTGGATCAGAATCTTGTTGTAATTCTGGCTGTGACTGAACAGTTGGCTCCGGCTGTCCTGGCAACACATCTACTTTGTATTTATCAGCATTATGTTCTCGATAGGCTTTAAGTAGTTTGGTTGCCGCGTCTGCCAGGCTGCCACCTTTGACGTCACCGACATCAATACTGAAATTACCTTCTGGTGCCGCGATCGTAACGAAGCTATCACCATCTAACGTCACATAATTTACAACAGCGCCGTTATCCAGCGTAGTTTTACCATCAGTGGCAAGGTTATGTTTTACGTGTCGAAGTTGGTCATTAAAAGTTCTTTCTTTTGCTTTATTCTTTTTATAAGACAGCAACTTATCTCGTTTTTCCTGCAACTCTGCGTTAAGGACTTTCTGTGCATCAAGTTGTTTCTGCATTTCCGCGAGGGCATTGCGCTTTTCTGTCAGTCCACGCTGCGCTACTTCCACCCGCTCAATCATCATTGACCGTTCTTCAGCCAGCTTATCAGCTTCATTGAGATAACTCTCAATATCCGCCTTCATTTTGTCCTGTCGCTCTTTTGCCTTCTTGAATTTTGCGCTGTTACGCTCAATCAAATTAGAAAGCGCCTGGCAAACCTGGCTTAAAGAAACATCTCTCCCGCCGATCGGGGCAACAACGTGAGTTACGTTACGCTTATTAAGTAAAAACTGAAATGCAACCAGTTCATCATTACTCTTGATTTTCGCGCCATCGGCGGTTGGAGAGTGGAAGATGATACTTGTGCTTTGCCCATCAGTCAGTGGTATCTGTGCTGTTAAAACAGGAATATTAGCTACGCGACGAACACGCCCGATAATTGCTCCGCCAATACAATTCCGACCATTTTCATCCGCCCCGGCTTCATCAGTTCCTGCTGATATATTCGTTCCATTCAAGCCACGATTTAGCGCACGCACGAAAGCCCGCATTGTTTGTGCAAGCCTAATTCTGGTCGTAGTAATGGCCTCAAACATAGCTTCGTCGGACACAACAAGAATTTCATTGCCCATATAGGCAAGCTCGATATCTTCTAATGTAGCCGCTTCAAAAATCAGATCATCTTCACTTAAATCCTCCGAAGACCAGCGGCTCGGTGTATAACCGGGAATCGTATCAGCGAAAGTAGATTGAATATTGATCCGTATGGGATTCTTAATCATGCTTCATCCTCCAGACGCGCGATTTCTTCTTTAAGCGCACGCGTCTTAGCTTGTTCCTGAGACAATGCCGCTTTAACGTTATCCGCATCTTGCATTGCCTTGTCTGACTTGCTTTGGATCTTAGCCAGTTTGTCGTTAGCATTAGCGATATCTTCACGAAGCGCATCACGTGATTCTTTCGCTTCAGCTAACTTCTGAGCGTTGGATTTAACCCCTTGTCGCTTCTTATTTCCTTCATCAATATTTTTTGCTGCACGAGCAAGTTTTCGAGCTAATGATTTCTGGAAAGATGTTGCTCCGCGATTAAATAAAGCCGCGAGAGACTGCCCCAAAGCCGCCATTGTTTTTACTGGCTTGAACGGTACTGTTTTACCGTTCAGTTTTATCCCAGATATATCTCCGGTATCGTTAACCTGGACTTCCATTGTCTGTTCATCAATACCAACAAGGGTAAACGTGCGTGTCATGATCCCATCTTTCTTCCTGCCATTGCTGGCAGGGATCACCCTCGCTATCTTGTAACCACCTTTGCTGATTTCTTTGACGAGTTTTGCCAGTCCCTTTTCGTTTAACTCATCATAATTAAGAAGAACATAATTAGCCTTATTCGACATTCCAGTCTCCTTCACGTTTTTCGATCGTAAACTGGCGCTCTATGCAGTCATTGATAGGGAAAATGCGATAAAGCGGATTCAGTCGGCAGTTACCGTTAGTCAATGTGACTTTCAGATCCCACTTCGTTGGCTCAAGATATTTCGTATCAATGAGCAAATACTCTTCTCTCTCCCCGCGTTTTGAAGCGTCAACTGGTCGCGTTTTCCCTGAAATAACCACAGATGGATTTTTCAGGTCTTGCAGCCAATATTCGATTTGAGCATTGCTAACCCAGCTTCGCTTAACACGTAGCGAAACAGGAAATGCGATAGCAGATTCTTTCACTACAGCGTCACCAATACTCAAAATTTCAACACTCTTGCGACGAAAAATGAAACGGTCAATGATGGCAACAAACGCCATGATAAAAATGAAATAATTCCCAAAGTTACCCATTATTTCTCTCCACCTTTTCCCCCATTCGCTATTACGCTTAAGAGATTCAAAACGTTGCTAGCTCTGGACTTCAAGCCCTGTAAAATTTCACTACCGTTGTTACTGGCAATCAGAACAACGCAGTAAATGATGCCTTCAGGCCATTCATAGCTATCCGCCACCCAAAACCCCGCAAGCCCGGCAGTCACCGCAGTAAACAATTCACTCGCGAGATTGAGCAGTGACGCAGAAATACGTCCGTCCCTAACCCCGAGAAGGAATACACCGGTTCCACTTAGCAGGGATGTTATGACTGCTACAGCCAGATTTTCATAATCTGCAAACATACCCCTCCAGAAATGACGTTTAACGCCGCTTAAACTTATCCAGTTTGTTATTTCCCAACTAAAATGCCGTTCATATATAAGGGGAGGCACATGCTTATTGGTTACATCCGCGTATCAACAAATGACCAAAACACCGCCTTACAGAGAAATGCGCTTGAATGCGCAGGATGTGAGCTAATTTTCGAGGACAAGGCGAGTGGGAAAAATGCCGATCGACCTGGTTTAAAAAAGGTTCTACGCACACTATCGGAAGGAGATACTTTGGTTGTCTGGAAGCTGGATAGGCTTGGGCGCAGTATGCGCCACCTGGTTGTGCTGGTTGAAGAGTTGCGTGACAGAGGCATTAATTTCCGTAGTCTCACTGATTCCATCGATACCAGCACACCAATGGGGCGTTTTTTCTTCCATGTTATGGGTGCCTTGGCTGAAATGGAGCGCGAACTAATCATTGAGCGCACTCGCGCCGGGCTTGATGCAGCTCGCGCAGAGGGCCGAATAGGAGGCCGTCGGCCTAAATATCCAGAGGAAACATGGCAGCAAATGCGCCGTTTACTGGAAAATGGCATCTCACGTAAGCAGATTGCAATTATCTATGATGTTGCTGTATCCACGCTTTATAAAAAGTTTCCGGCATCATCCTTTTAATCTTAAACCTTGGTTTAAGAGAACTCG
>NZ_RHJQ01000031.1:0-1314 GCF_004211995.1 Escherichia sp. E14S1 | reverse complement strand
GAGCCTGTACATAGATTTGTGTAATTGCCTGATTTTGATATGTTCAATTCAACATCAAATGAAGGTTAAATTATGGACGACAAACAATTGCAGGCTCTGGCTAACGAACTGGCCAAAAATCTCAAAACCCCTGAAGATCTCAGTCAGTTCGATCGCTTGCTCAAGAAAATCAGTGTTGAGGCTGCTCTCAACGCTGAACTGACTCACCATCTGGGACATGAAAAAAATCAGTCCAAATCGGGAACCAACTCCCGTAATGGCTATTCCACGAAAACCGTCACCACTACCGACGGGCCGATGGAATTACGTACTCCACGTGATCGCGATGGTTCCTTCGAACCACAACTGGTGAAGAAAAATCAGACCCGCATTACCGGCATGGACAACCAGATCCTGGCGCTGTATGCCAGAGGGATGACTACCCGCGAAATTACCTCAGCCTTCAAAGAAATGTACGATGCAGACGTCTCTCCGGCGCTGATATCGAAAGTCACCGATGCCGTAATCGACCAGGTTGTAGAATGGCAAAACCGTCCTCTGGATGCGATTTATCCCATTGTTTATCTTGACTGTATTGTCCTGAAAGTACGGCAGGACAGCCGGGTTATCAACAAAGCGGTGTTCCTGGCTCTGGGTATTAACCTTGATGGTCAGAAAGAGCTGCTGGGTATGTGGCTGGCCGAAAATGAAGGTGCAAAGTTCTGGCTGAATGTACTGACGGAACTGAAAAATCGCGGCCTGAACGATATCCTTATCGCCTGTGTGGACGGCCTGAAAGGCTTCCCGGAAGCGATTAATGCCGTCTACCCGGAGACGCAGATCCAGTTGTGCATAGTACACATGGTACGCAACAGCCTTCGGTTCGTGGCGTGGAAAGACTATAAAGCGGTAACCCGTGACCTGAAACAGGTTTACCGCGCAGCCACGGAAGAAGGCGCGTTGCAGGCGCTGGATGCGTTCGGGAAGGAATGGGATGCACGGTACCCGCAGATAAGTCGCAGCTGGCGGGCAAACTGGCCGAATGTTGCCACCTTCTTCGTGTACCCGGAGACGATCCGCAAGGTTATCTACACCACTAACGCAATCGAATCGCTGAATAGCGTCATCAGACATGCGATAAAGAAACGGAAAGTGTTCCCGACAGATGAATCGGTGAAAAAAGTGGTGTGGCTGGCTATCCAGTCAGCCTCACAGAAATGGACGATGCCACTTCAGGACTGGCGGATAGCCATGAGTCGCTTTATTATCGAGTTCGGTGACCGCCTTGACGGTCACTTCTGAGAAAGGCATTTACACAGAATGATGTACAGGCTC
>NZ_RHJQ01000030.1:39121-42541 GCF_004211995.1 Escherichia sp. E14S1 | reverse complement strand
AAAGGCGTTTTGTGGAGTCCCGGCTATTTTGCCAGTAGCTGCGGATGTGCGCCAATATCCGTCATCCGCCAATACATTGAACAACAGCAAACACCTGGTTAGGTGGAAAACCGCGCCTTATATCCCCACCCTGAAGGACGGGGTTTTTATGGCGCACTGGATAAAACCACTAACGGAAACGCCTGATGACGCCCATTCTGAATCATTATTTTGCCCGCATTAACTGGTCGGGAGCTGCTGCGGTCAATATCGATACGCTTCGTGCATTACACCTGAAACACAATTGCACCATTCCATTTGAAAATCTTGATGTTCTGCTGCCGAGGGAAATGCAGCTTGATGATCAATCTCTGGAAGAGAAATTGGTGTTCGCCCGGCGTGGCGGTTATTGCTTTGAACAGAATGGCGTGTTTGAGCGGGTTTTACGCGAGCTGGGTTTTCATGTACGTAGTCTGTTAGGGCGCGTAGTGTTATCTAATCCACCATCATTACCGCCGCGCACGCACCGTTTGCTGTTGGTAGAACTGGAAGGTGAACAATGGATTGCCGACGTTGGTTTTGGTGGTCAGACGCTGACCGCGCCAATCCGTTTAGTGCCGGATATCGCGCAAACAACGCCACATGGCGAATATCGGCTGTTACAGGAAGGGGGCGACTGGGTGTTGCAGTTTAATCATCATCAGCACTGGCAGTCGATGTACCGTTTTGATCTCTGTGAGCAGCAACAAAGCGATTATGTGATGGGTAATTTCTGGTCGGCGCACTGGCCGCAATCGCATTTTCGCCATCATTTGTTAATGTGCCGCCATTTGCCGGACGGTGGCAAGCTGACGTTGACCAATTTTCATTTCACCCATTATGAAAATGGTCACGTAGCAGAGCAGCAGAATTTGCCAGATGCGGCATCGTTGTATGCCGTGATGCAGGAGCAGTTTGGACTGGGCGTGGATGATGCGAAACATGGGTTTACTGTGGATGAGCTGGCGCAGGTGATGGCAGCGTTTGATACGCATCCGGAAGCAGGGAAATAGTTTGTGCCGGATGCGGCGTAAACGCCTAATCCGGCGGTTGTAGGCCTGATAAGCGAAGCGCATCAGGCAATTTGTTTTTCTGCCGTATATGGCAACGGTTTTAAAGATCAATTGCCCACTCGGCATGAAATAAAATCACCGCTGTACCAGAAATAGTCACTTTCTCCGGCTGGTTATCGCGAATTGTCACCGTCACATCAATCACACCGTCACGCCCCAATGCGCGCCCCTGATGGCCTTTAACACGCAACACGTTGCCATCGTGGGGCAATACGTTGTGATGTACCAACCATGCACCCATAGGGCCATTGGCATTGCCAGTCACCGGATCTTCCACAATACCAATCGCAGGCGAGAACATGCGACCATCGGTTTCGTTTTTGCCAGGGCGGATCTGAAACGGGAAGAAACCATTGCAGCCAATCTGTTTGCTGATAGCGCTCAGCGCAGCAAGATCAGGCGAAAGGGCGTCGATATCCACTTCTGGTTTCAACGGGATCATCACTTTTGAGTGTCCTGTTGTTGCCACCTGAATTGGCAAGCCTGGCAGAATATCGTCTTCAGTGAGATGAAGCGCGTTGATAATCGCCGCACGTGTTTCACCTTCCAGCGGTGGCTCAAAGCCAGGAGAACCTTGTTCCAACGAAATACGATAATCATCGTTGTGCTTTTCGATAGTCACGCGGTGTTTTCCTGCCAGCGACGTTTGCCAGACCGTGCAATTTCCCAAACCTAATACCTTCGAACGAACATAATGTGCTGCCACGGTCGCGTGACCGCAAATCGGCACTTCAACCGTTGGCGTAAAGTAGCGAATGCGCACATCGCTGTCGTCACTGTGCAGCAGAAACGCAGTTTCCGAATGGCCTAACTCGCGGGCGATAAGTTGCATTTGCGCTTCACTGAGATTATCGGCAGGGAAAACAACACCGGCAGAATTGCCGCGAAACGGTTGAGAGGTAAAAGCATCGACGTGGTAAACCTGCGGTTTCATTAACGTTCTCCTGTGGCTGGAGAACTATCATAGCCTGCAACTGGCCGGAGAGCGAAGGGCTATCCGGCCAGGGTGATGATTATCGCCGCGAACGCACAATCTGATAGCGACGAGTAAAGTACTCAAACGGCGCGCTCCACACATGCACCAGTCGGGTGAACGGGAAGAGCAGGAAGATGGTCATTCCCAATACCAGATGAACGCGAAAGATATAAGCTACGCCATCAAGATGCGTCGATGCGCCGCCCTGGAAAGTGACAATGCTTTGCGCCCAGCCCACCAGCTTCATCATTTCACTGCCGTCCGGATGTTGTGCTGAAAAGGGAATGGTGGTTAACCCAAGAATGCACTGAATTAACAAAATGGCGAGGATCAGGATATCCGCACCAGAAGACGTCGCCCTGATACGCGGATTTGTTAAACGACGTACCAGCAGCCCCGCACCGCCAATCAACGTTAATACACCGCAAATACCACCGAGCACCATCGCCATCTGTTGTTTTACCGCCACCGGCAGAAACCACGCGTACATCCAGTGCGGCGTTAACATGCCAAACAGATGACCGAAGAAGATCCCCAGAATGCCGATATGGAACAAGTTCGACCACAGCACCATCCCGCGTTTATCCAGCATCTGGCTAGAGGCGGCGCGCCAGCTATACTGCCCGTAATCGTAGCGCAGCCAGCTTCCAAGGATAAAAACCGTGCCACACAAGTACGGGTAGATATCGTAAAAAAAGACGTTCAGATACTGAATCATTTCCCACCTCCCGCACTGATGTCGACATACTGTGGCGCGACATCCTGACTAAAGCGTCGCTGATATTGATTAAGCGGCGAGCTGTCACACGCCGTGGCGTTATCTTCAATAAACTTCACCTGTTCCTCTTCCCACACCGCATCCAGCGCCTGGCGGGTGTCATCGCGCTCTTCACTGCGAATCTGTTTAGTGACACTGTCACTTGAAAGTGTACTACCCGCCAGATGCAGTAGGGCGTCAAACAACGAATACCACGGTGCCTCGCGTTGTTTTAAACGTCCGCCAAGCAGGGCGAGGATCGGCGCAACGTTGAGTAACCCTTCTTTCGCCTGGTCGTCCGGCAGTACGCTTAAGTATTCTAGATACAGCGGCAGATAATCAGGCAGTTCCCGACAATCCAGTTGCAGACCGACCTTTTCATACTCCGCCAGCAGGTTCACCATTGCCTGGCCTCGATCGCGGGACTCGGCATGAACATGTTCGAACAGCAGCAGCGATGTGGTACGTCCACGGTCAAACACTTCGCACCATTCGGCCTGTTTATCCAGCAGCGGCGCGTTAAGCAGGTTACGGGTGAAATCCGTAAGCATCGGCGCATCGCGGCGGATCAACACCAGCACGTCCTCCTTGCTTTC
>NZ_RHJQ01000030.1:0-39014 GCF_004211995.1 Escherichia sp. E14S1 | reverse complement strand
TCCTTGCTTTCCCACAGCAGCTCGTCCGGATACTCCATCAACAGGCCGATCACTTTGAGGATCTGCATTATTCGCCCTCCGCTTTATTGCGTACTTCGGTAATGTCGATGGCATCAATTCGGCTACTATTGAACAGGTTAAATTTGCTGTCCGAGCCGTGGCAACCGTCGCCAAAAGTAAAGCCGCAGCCGTTACGTTCTGCGAAAGCGTCGCCCGCCATTTCACGATGACTGGTCGGAATGACAAAACGATCTTCATAGTTGGCGATAGCGAGATAGCGATACATATCTTCGACCTGAGCGACGCTCAAACCCACTTCGTCGATGGCGCGGGTATCCGTTACGCCTTCTACGGTTTGTGAACGCATATAGTGGCGCATCGCCATCATCCTTTTTAGCGCACGCAGTACCGGGCCGGTATCGCCGGCACTCAACATATTGGCGAGGTATTGCACCGGAATACGCAGGCTTTCGATGGCGGGGAGCACGCCTTCGCTTTTCGGCAAACCGCCCGCATCAGCGTAGGACTGAATCGGCGACAACGGAGGAACGTACCAGACCATCGGCAGGGTGCGATATTCAGGGTGCAACGGTAGCGCCAGTTTCCAGTCCATCGCCATTTTGTAGACAGGCGAACGCTGGGCAGCTTCAATCACATTTTGTGGAATACCTTGTTTCAGGGCTTCCTCGATCACTGAGGGATCGTGCGGATCGAGGAACACTTCGCACTGGCGCTCATAGAGATCAACCTCGCGCTCGGTGCTCGCCGCTTCCTCAATGCGGTCGGCGTCGTAAAGCAGCACGCCCAGATACCGGATGCGACCCACGCAGGTTTCTGAGCACACGGTTGGTTGGCCTGACTCAATTCGCGGGTAACAGAAGATACATTTTTCTGACTTCCCGCTTTTCCAGTTGAAGTAGATTTTTTTGTACGGACAACCGCTAATGCACAAACGCCAGCCACGGCATTTATCCTGATCGATCAGCACAATGCCATCTTCTTCGCGTTTGTAGATAGCGCCGCTGGGGCAGGTCGCCACGCAGCTGGGGTTGAGGCAGTGTTCGCACAGACGCGGCAGATACATCATGAAGGTGTTTTCAAACTGCCCGTACATCTCCTTTTGCATGGCTTCGAAGTTGCGGTCGCGGGCGCGTTTTTCGAACTCTCCGCCCAGCAGTTCTTCCCAGTTTGGCCCCCAGATCACTTTGTCCATCCGCTTACCGTCAATCAGCGAACGCGGGCGGGCGGTGGGAATATGTTTACCTTCTGGCGCGCTATGCAAATGTTCGTAGTCGAAGGTGAAAGGTTCGTAGTAATCGTCAATCTGCGGCACCACCGGGTTGGCGAAGATTTTGGTTATTACCCCCATCTTGCTGCCCAGACGCGGACGGATCTTACCGTTGACATCGCGGACCCAGCCGCCTTGCCACTCTTCCTGATCTTCCCAGTTTTTCGGGTAACCAATGCCCGGTTTGGTTTCGACGTTGTTAAACCATGCGTACTCCATGCCTTCGCGACCGGTCCAGACGTTTTTGCAGGTCACCGAACAGGTATGGCAGCCGATACATTTGTCGAGGTTAAGCACCATGCCGACTTGCGAACGGATTTTCATTTTTTCGCCTCCTGTACCTGATCGCGACCTTCATCATCCAGCCAGTTAACGTTCTTCATCTTGCGGATCATGATAAATTCGTCGCGGTTCGAGCCGACGGTGCCGTAGTAGTTGAAGCCCCAGGCCAGCTGCGCGTAACCGCCAATCATATGCGTCGGTTTCGGACACACGCGGGTGACCGAGTTATGAATGCCGCCGCGCATGCCGGTTACTTCCGAGCCGGGGATATTCATAATGCGTTCCTGGGCGTGATACATCATGGTCATGCCCGGCGGTACGCGCTGGCTAACAACCGCGCGGGCAGTCAGCGCGCCGTTGGCGTTAAACACTTCCACCCAGTCGTTATCGACAATGGTCAGTTCACGGGCATCGGTTTCGCTGATCCAGACAATCGGCCCGCCGCGCGAGAGCGTCAGCATCAGCAGGTTTTCACTGTAGGTGGAGTGAATGCCCCATTTCTGGTGCGGCGTCAGGAAGTTAAGTGCTTTTTCCGGGAAGCCGTTTGGCGGGATCTGGCGCATTTCACTGACGCTGCGGGTGTCGATAGGCGGGCGATAAGCCACCAGGCTTTCACCAAAAGCACGCATCCACGGATGATCCTGATACAGCTGCTGACGGCCCGACAGCGTGCGCCACGGAATTAACTCATGAACGTTGGTGTATCCGGCGTTGTAGGAGACGTGATCGCTTTCGAGACCGGACCATGTGGGGCTGGAGATAATTTTACGTGGCTGCGCCTGAATATCGCGAAAGCGAATCTTCTCGTCCTCTTTGTGCAGCGCCAGATGGGTATGTTCGCGTCCGGTGATTTCGCCCAGCGCCTGCCACGCTTTGACCGCCACATGGCCGTTGGTTTCCGGTGCCAGCGCCAGAATCACTTCTGACGCATCAATGGCGGTGTCAATCAGCGGACGCCCCTGTGCCGGGCCATCACGCTTGGTGTAATTGAGTTTACCGAGGAAATCGATTTCATCCTGGGTATTCCACGAAATCCCTTTACCGCCGTTGCCAAGTTTGTCCATCAGTGGCCCGAGCGAGGTAAAGCGTTCATAGGTAGCAGGGTAGTCGCGTTCCACCGCCACAATATTGGGGGCAGTTTTGCCAGGGATCAGATCGCATTCGCCTTTGCGCCAGTCGAGCACTTCACACGGCTGTGAGAGCTCTGCCGGAGAGTCGTGTAACAACGGTTGCAGCACAACATCCGTTTCTTTGCCGAGATGTCCCACGCACACTTGCGAAAAGGCTTTGGCGATACCTTTGTAGATTTCCCAGTCGCTGCGTGATTCCCAGGCCGGATCGACCGCCGCAGAAAGTGGATGAATAAACGGATGCATATCCGAAGTATTCATATCGTCTTTTTCGTACCAGGTGGCGGTAGGCAGAACAATATCGGAGAAAAGACAGGTGCTGGACATACGGAAGTCGAGCGTCACCAGCAGGTCGAGCTTGCCTTCAATCGCTGCAGTTTGCCACTCAACTTCTTCCGGTTGGATTCCCTCCGTCGGTCCAAGTTCTTCCCCCTGAATGCCACTTTCCGTACCCAGCAGATACTTCTGCATATACTCGTGGCCCTTGCCGGACGAGCCAAGCAGGTTTGAACGCCAGACAAACAGGTTACGCGGATGGTTGCTGCCGTTGTCCGGCTGTTCGCAGGCCATGCGTAACTCGCCTGACTTCAGTGCCTGGGCGGTAAATTCGGCGGGTGATAATCCGGTCTTGTCGGCTTCGGCTTTCAGGGATAGCGGGTTACGCCCCAGTTGCGGCGCAGAAGGTAGCCAGCCCATGCGCTCGGCGCGAACGTTGAAATCAATCAGATGACCGCTGTATTTACTGGCGTCGGCCAGCGGTGAGAGCAATTCCTGCGCGGTGACTTTTTCATAGCGCCACTGGCTGGAGTGATTGTAGAAAAACGAGGTGCTGTTCATCTGGCGCGGTGGACGGTTCCAGTCGAGCGCAAAGGCCAGCGGCAACCAGCCGGTTTGCGGGCGCAGTTTTTCCTGACCGACATAGTGCGCCCAGCCGCCGCCGCTTTGCCCGACACAACCGCAGAAGATCAGCATATTGATCATCCCGCGGTAGTTCATGTCCATGTGATACCAGTGGTTGACGCCAGCACCGAGGATAATCATCGAGCGCCCATGCGTTTTATGGGCGGTATCAGCAAATTCGCGGGCGATGGTTTCAATATACTGGCGCGGTACGCCGGTAATTTGCTCACCCCAGGCTGGGGTGTACGGTTTGATTTCAGCGTAATCTTTCGCGCTGCTTTCATCTTCCAGCCCGCGATCGAGGCCGTAATTCGCCAGTACCAAATCATAAACGCTGACCACCGGACAGACACTGCCATCGGCGAGAGTCAGATTTTTCACCGGCAGCTGGCGCACCAGTACAGGATCGTGTTTTACGCTGCGAAAGTGCGGATTTTCAATGCCGCCAAAGTAGGGGAAGGCCACGCCTGCAACGGTGTCGTGTTGACCGAGCAGGGTTAACGACAATTCGGTTTCCGTACCGACGGCAATGGATTCCAGATTCCATTTGCCTTTTTCTCCCCAGCGGAAACCAATCGAACCGTTCGGCACCACCAGTTCACCTGCGGTATTAACCGCCACGGTTTTCCACTGCGGATTGTTGCTTTCGCCCAGTCCATCCACCAGGTCAGACGCGCGGATCATGCGCCCGGGAACGTAGCTGCCATCTTCACGTGGTTCCAGCATTACCAGCATCGGCATGTCGCTGTAGCGGCGGCAGTAGTTGATAAAGTAGTCGCTGGGATTATCGAGATGAAACTCTTTTAAAATCACATGGCCCATTGCCATCGCCAGCGCGCTATCAGTGCCTTGCTTTGGCGCCAGCCACTGGTCGCACAGTTTTGCCACTTCCGAGTAGTCAGGGGTAATGGCGATAGTTTTGGTGCCTTTGTAGCGCACTTCGGTAAAGAAGTGAGCGTCTGGCGTGCGCGTCTGCGGTACGTTAGATCCCCAGGCGATGATGTAGCTGGAGTTATACCAGTCGGCAGATTCTGGCACGTCGGTTTGCTCGCCCCAGGTCATTGGCGAGGCGGGCGGCAGGTCGCAATACCAGTCGTAGAAACTTAAACAGGTGCCGCCAAGCAGAGACAGATAACGCGTTCCGGCGGCGTAAGATACCATCGACATCGCCGGAATCGGTGAGAATCCGGCAACGCGATCCGGGCCATAGGTTTTGATGGTCCAGACGTTAGCTGCGGCAATCAGCTGGTTTAGTTCCTGCCAGTTGGAGCGGATAAAGCCGCCGCGCCCACGCACTTGTTTGTAGCTCAGGCACTTTTGCGGATCGTTCATAATCGATGCCCACGCCAGTACTGGATCGTTGTGCTGTTTAAGGGCTTCGCGCCACAGTTCAATCAGTCGTTTACGAATTAGCGGGTATTTCAGGCGGTTAGCGCTGTAAAGATACCAGGAGTAACTTGCGCCACGCGGGCAGCCGCGGGGTTCATGATTGGGCAGATCAGGGCGAGTGCGCGGGTAGTCGGTCTGCTGGATTTCCCAGGTCACCAGGCCATTTTTAACGTAGATTTTCCAGCTACAGGAGCCAGTGCAGTTAACGCCGTGGGTGGAACGCACGATTTTGTCGAATTGCCAACGCTGGCGATAGCTATCTTCCCAGTCGCGGTTGCTATGCATCACCTGTCCGTGACCATCGGCAAAGGTTTCGCCCTTTTGTTTGAAGTAGCGAAAGCGATCCAAAAGTTTACTCATGACATGACTCCTGCTCCAGGAATGATTTGGGATCTGATGCCTTGTCGGATGCGACACGGTTGTACATCAGGCATCGATCTCTTATTTTTGGCTGAACTTCCGCCGACCATAAACCAGCCAGGTCAGCAGCACACAGATGATGTAAAAGATTAAAAACACTTTCATCGCGCCCACTGGCGATCCGGTCATATTCAGCGACATGCCAAATGCTTGTGGAATAAAGAAGCCGCCCACCGCGCCGATGGCCGAAATAAAGCCCAGCGCCGCCGCCGTTTCAGTGATTGCTTCTCGCTGGGCCTGTTCATCGCTGCCGCCTTTCATCTTGACGCGATAAACCGTTATCTGGCGAAAGATGACAGCGATCATCTGGAAAGTAGAACCACTTCCCAAACCAGCGGTAAGGAATAACCCCATAAACACAGCGTAAAATGCGATGAAATTGCCGGAACCCGTGCCAGGTAGGGTAAGGAACAGCAGGGCGCTGAAAATCGCCATAAAAATGAAGTTGATCAACGTCACCCGCACGCCGCCGAATTTATCGGAAATAGCACCACCCACCGACCGCGCGATGGCACCGATAAACGGGCCAAAGAACGCCAGGCGCAGAATATTCACATCCGGGAACTGTGTTTTTGCCAGCATGGCAAATCCGGCGGAAAAACCGATAAACGAGCCAAAGGTAGCGAGATAGAGCAGACTCAGCAGCCACAGATGCAACCGTTGCAAAACGGGCAACTGGTCAGCAATTGACGCACGTGAACTGGCAATATCATTCATCCCTGACCAGGCGGCGATAGTGGCAATCGCCAGTAGCGGTACCCAAATCCATGCGGCGTTCGCCAGCGACATCACCGAACCATCGGCCTGCGGTACGCCATTGACGCCAAGAAAAGCAAATACCGGTACAAAAATCACCAGCGGCGCAACCAGTTGCATCACGCTGACGCCTAAATTCCCCAACCCGCCATTAATCCCTAATGCACTGCCTTGTTTGGCTTTCGGGAAGAAAAAACTGATATTTCCCATACTCGAAGCAAAGTTCGCGCCAGCAAAACCACAGAGCAAAGCAATAACAATAAATATCCCAAAAGGGGTATTCGGATTTTGCACAGCAATACCGAGCCAGACGCAAGGAATAATCAGAATCGCGGTACTAAAAACTGTCCAACGGCGTCCGCCGAATATAGGCACCATAAAGGAGTAGGGAACACGCAATAATGCACCGGAAACGGAAGGTAAGGCGGTTAATAAAAAAAGCTGATCAGTAGTGAAATTAAAGCCGATTTTATTGAGATTAACGGCAACTGCGCTAAATAACATCCAGACACAGAAGGCAAGGAGTAAACAACTTACTGATATCCAGAGGTTTCTTCGGGCAATGTGTTTTCCTTTATTTTCCCAGAAGGCCGGATTTTCTGGCTTCCAGTCGCGTAAAAGGTAACGATTATTTTTCTCATTTTGTAGTGCCATATTCTTCCTCACATGCACACATTGTTAATGAAAAAAAGACAAGGCAGGACATTGGACGCAATGGTCCGTTATTAGAATTAAGAGTAAATAGAGTGAAGTGCTGATTGAAAGAATAGATAACAAAGCGAATCTGCGGGGGGAGAAAGCTGATTATCTGAATGGATATGTGTTACTGAATGTAACAATGATGCATCATATTTTTTACTTATTTTTAAACTAACATACGGCAAACGTATTTGTTGCCGTATGAATCGTGGCTTTATTGTCGTAGCCTTTGCTTATCGTTGACGCGTTGCCAGCCAGCAGAGCAGGGAACCGCCGCAGACCATCAATGCGCCTTGCCAGAAAGAGAACGATAGCGGAGCACTAAGCAGTACCGCAGCAAGCGCCGACGAAAGCACAGGCGTAAAATACGAACCTACCGCCATAATGGTGACGTTGCCATGTAAAATGCCGACGTTCCACGCCGCGTAAGCAAATCCTAAAGTAAATGCCGCTGAGATAAGTTTTATAATGACGGGCGTGCTAAATACCATCTCCGGTTGCGGCGTTAAAAAATAGTAAACCCACAAACTTGCTCCCGTCAGCAGGACGAAAACGGTAATACCGTTAAATCCACGGGCATATTTATTGGTGACCGTGCAATAAGCGGCCCAGATAAAAGCACCAATAAAAGCCAGGCAATAACTCAACGGGCTGGTAGTGATATTGTTGATAATTTCATCCGGCTTGAGGCCATTTTCACCCCCTAATACCCAGCAGACGCCACCAAGGGCTAATAATAATCCTGGTACAATCAGCCAGTTGGTTTTCTGGCCATTAAACAGAATGGCAAAAAGTATCGTCAGACTGGGCCATAAATAGTTCACCATGCCCACTTCAATTGCCTGATGGCGGGTTGCTGCATACCCTAAGGAAAGTGCCAGACAGATTTCATAGCTGACGAATAAGAAACTCCCCGCAAGTAAATAACCTTTGGGGATCTGCCGAATGCGCGGAAAGCCAACCGTGAAAATTAACAGCAGCCCGCTTAATGAATAGATAGCAGCTGCGCCACCGACCGGGCCGAGCCCCTCACTGACGCCGCGAATCAATCCTACCATCGTGCTCCACAGGACGATCGCTATTAGCCCTATGAGCGTTGCTTTTTGTCGTGTCATGCTCGCTGTTTAGTCTCTCTTGCCGTTAAAAATTAAGCTGAAATTTATAGCATTTTTTTAACCAGGCTGTCAGGCAGTGGTGTGTTTTTCTACCGCCATTGAGGTAGGTCAATTTGCGCAGGCGGATTATTTTGTGGCAAACAGGTGTTCTTTTTGATTTCGCGCAAAAAGATTCAGAATTTTACTGTTAGTTTCCTCGCGCAGTAATACCCCTGAAAAAAGAGGAAAGCAATGGACGTCAGTCGCAGACAATTTTTTAAAATCTGCGCGGGCGGTATGGCGGGAACAACAGTAGCAGCATTGGGCTTTGCCCCGAAGCAAGCACTGGCTCAGGCGCGAAACTACAAATTATTACGCGCGAAAGAGATCCGTAACACCTGCACATACTGTTCCGTAGGTTGCGGGCTATTGATGTATAGCCTGGGTGATGGCGCGAAAAACGCCAGAGAAGCGATTTATCACATTGAAGGTGACCCGGATCATCCGGTAAGCCGTGGTGCGTTATGCCCGAAAGGGGCCGGTTTGCTGGATTACGTCAACAGCGAAAACCGTCTGCGCTACCCGGAATATCGTGCGCCAGGTTCTGACAAATGGCAGCGCATTAGCTGGGATGAAGCATTCTCCCGTATTGCGAAGCTGATGAAAGCTGACCGTGATGCCAACTTTATTGAAAAGAACGAGCAGGGCGTAACGGTAAACCGTTGGCTTTCTACCGGTATGCTGTGTGCCTCCGGTGCCAGCAACGAAACCGGGATGCTGACTCAAAAATTTGCCCGCTCCCTCGGGATGCTGGCGGTAGACAACCAGGCGCGCGTCTGACACGGACCAACGGTAGCAAGTCTTGCTCCAACATTTGGTCGCGGTGCGATGACCAACCACTGGGTGGATATCAAAAACGCTAATGTCGTAATGGTGATGGGCGGTAACGCTGCTGAAGCACATCCCGTCGGTTTCCGCTGGGCGATGGAAGCGAAAAACAACAACGATGCAACCTTGATCGTTGTCGATCCCCGTTTTACGCGTACCGCTTCTGTAGCGGATATTTACGCACCTATTCGTTCCGGTACGGACATTACGTTCCTGTCTGGCGTTTTGCGCTACCTGATCGAAAATAACAAAATCAACGCCGAATACGTTAAGCATTACACCAACGCCAGCCTGCTGGTGCGTGATGATTTTGCTTTCGAAGATGGCCTGTTCAGCGGCTATGACGCTGAAAAACGCCAGTACGATAAGTCGTCCTGGAACTATCAGTTCGATGAAAACGGCTATGCGAAACGCGATGAAACACTGACTCATCCGCGCTGTGTGTGGAACCTGCTGAAAGAGCACGTTTCCCGCTACACGCCGGACGTTGTTGAAAACATCTGCGGTACGCCAAAAGCCGACTTCCTGAAAGTGTGTGAAGTGCTGGCCTCCACCAGCGCGCCGGATCGCACAACCACCTTCCTGTACGCGCTGGGCTGGACGCAGCATACCGTGGGTGCGCAGAACATCCGTACCATGGCGATGATCCAGTTGCTGCTCGGTAACATGGGTATGGCCGGTGGCGGCGTGAACGCATTGCGTGGTCACTCCAACATTCAGGGCCTGACCGACTTAGGCCTGCTCTCTACCAGCCTGCCGGGTTATCTGACGCTGCCGTCAGAAAAACAGGTTGATTTGCAGTCGTATCTGGAAGCGAACACGCCGAAAGCGACGCTGGCCGATCAGGTGAACTACTGGAGCAACTATCCGAAGTTCTTCGTTAGCCTGATGAAATCTTTCTACGGCGATGCCGCGCAGAAAGAGAATAACTGGGGCTACGACTGGCTGCCGAAGTGGGATCAGACCTACGACGTCATCAAGTATTTCAACATGATGGACGAAGGCAAAGTCACCGGTTATTTCTGCCAGGGCTTTAACCCGGTTGCGTCCTTCCCGGACAAAAACAAAGTGGTTAGCTGCCTGAGCAAGCTGAAGTACATGGTGGTTATCGATCCGCTGGTGACTGAAACCTCTACTTTCTGGCAGAACCACGGCGAGTCGAACGATGTCGATCCGGCGTCTATTCAGACTGAAGTATTCCGTCTGCCTTCGACCTGCTTTGCTGAAGAGGATGGTTCTATCGCTAACTCCGGTCGCTGGTTGCAGTGGCACTGGAAAGGTCAGGACGCGCCGGGCGAAGCGCGTAACGACGGCGAAATTCTGGCGGGTATCTACCATCATCTGCGCGAGCTGTACCAGGCCGAAGGTGGTAAAGGCGTAGAACCGCTGATGAAGATGAGCTGGAACTACAAGCAGCCGCACGAACCGCAATCTGACGAAGTGGCAAAAGAGAACAACGGCTATGCGCTGGAAGATCTCTATGACGCTAATGGGGTGCTGATTGCGAAGAAAGGTCAGTTGCTGAGTAGCTTCGCGCATCTGCGTGATGACGGTACGACCGCATCTTCTTGCTGGATCTACACCGGTAGCTGGACAGAGCAGGGCAACCAGATGGCTAACCGCGATAACTCCGACCCATCCGGTCTGGGGAATACGCTGGGATGGGCCTGGGCGTGGCCGCTCAACCGTCGCGTACTCTACAACCGTGCTTCGGCGGATATCAACGGTAAACCGTGGGATCCGAAACGGATGCTGATCCAGTGGAACGGCAGCAAGTGGACGGGTAACGATATTCCGGACTTCGGCAATGCAGCACCGGGTACGCCAACCGGGCCGTTTATCATGCAGCCGGAAGGGATGGGACGTCTGTTTGCCATTAACAAAATGGCGGAAGGCCCGTTCCCGGAACACTACGAACCAATTGAGACGCCGCTGGGTACTAACCCGCTGCATCCGAACGTGGTTTCTAACCCGGTTGTTCGTCTGTATGAACAAGACGCGCTGCGGATGGGTAAAAAAGAGCAGTTCCCGTATGTGGGTACGACCTATCGTCTGACCGAGCACTTCCACACCTGGACCAAGCACGCGTTGCTCAACGCAATTGCTCAGCCGGAACAGTTTGTGGAAATAAGCGAAACGCTGGCGGCAGCGAAAGGCATTGCCAATGGCGATCGTGTCACTGTCTCCAGCAAGCGTGGTTTTATCCGCGCGGTGGCTGTGGTAACGCGCCGTCTGAAACCGCTGAATGTAAACGGTCAGCAGGTTGAAACGGTGGGTATTCCA
Organism: Escherichia sp. E14S1; assembly: GCF_004211995.1. Classification (NCBI taxonomy): domain Bacteria; kingdom Pseudomonadati; phylum Pseudomonadota; class Gammaproteobacteria; order Enterobacterales; family Enterobacteriaceae; genus Escherichia; species Escherichia sp. E14S1. The sequence continues at coordinate 27,885 of NZ_RHJQ01000030.1, read as the reverse complement.
ATCCACTGGGGCTTTGAGGGTGTCGCGCGTAAAGGTTATATCGCTAACACTCTGACGCCGAATGTCGGTGATGCAAACTCGCAAACGCCGGAATATAAAGCGTTCTTAGTAAACATCGAGAAGGCGTAAGGGGGCGAACAGATGGCTATGGAAACGCAGGACATTATCAAAAGGTCCGCAACTAACTCCATCACGCCGCCTTCGCAGGTGCGTGATTACAAAGCAGAAGTCGCGAAACTTATCGACGTTTCTACCTGTATCGGCTGTAAAGCCTGTCAGGTGGCGTGTTCGGAGTGGAACGACATCCGTGATGAAGTGGGGCACTGCGTCGGGGTTTACGATAACCCCGCCGATCTGAGCGCCAAGTCCTGGACGGTGATGCGCTTTAGCGAAACCGAACAGAACGGCAAGCTGGAGTGGCTGATCCGTAAAGACGGCTGTATGCACTGTGAAGATCCGGGCTGCCTGAAGGCGTGCCCGTCTGCTGGTGCAATCATTCAGTACGCTAACGGGATTGTCGATTTCCAGTCGGAAAACTGCATCGGCTGTGGTTACTGCATTGCCGGGTGTCCGTTTAATATTCCGCGCCTCAACAAAGAGGATAACCGGGTATATAAATGCACACTCTGCGTCGATCGCGTCAGCGTCGGTCAGGAACCGGCTTGTGTGAAAACTTGTCCGACCGGGGCTATCCACTTTGGCACCAAGAAGGAGATGCTGGAGCTGGCGGAACAGCGCGTGGCGAAACTGAAAGCGCGTGGTTACGAACATGCTGGCGTCTACAACCCGGAAGGTGTCGGTGGTACGCACGTTATGTACGTGCTGCATCACGCCGATCAGCCGGAGCTGTATCACGGTCTGCCGAAAGATCCGAAGATCGACACCTCGGTAAACCTGTGGAAAGGCGCGTTGAAACCGCTGGCAGCGGCTGGCTTTATCGCCACTTTTGCTGGGTTGATTTTCCACTACATCGGTATTGGCCCGAATAAGGAAGTGGACGATGACGAGGAGGAGCATCATGAGTAAGTCGAAAATGATTGTGCGCACCAAGTTTATTGATCGCGCCTGTCACTGGACCGTGGTGATTTGCTTCTTCCTGGTGGCGCTGTCCGGGATTTCGTTCTTCTTCCCGACGCTGCAATGGCTGACGCAAACCTTCGGTACGCCGCAGATGGGGCGCATTTTGCACCCGTTCTTCGGCATTGCGATTTTCGTCGCGCTGATGTTTATGTTCTTCCGCTTTGTGCATCACAACATCCCGGATAAGAAAGATATTCCGTGGCTGTTGAACATTGTTGAAGTATTGAAAGGCAATGAGCACAAAGTGGCGGATGTTGGTAAGTACAACGCCGGACAGAAGATGATGTTCTGGTCGATCATGAGCATGATTTTTGTGCTGCTGGTGACCGGGGTGATTATCTGGCGTCCGTACTTTGCGCAGTACTTCCCGATGCAGGTTGTTCGCTACAGCCTGCTGATCCACGCGGCTGCGGGTATCATCCTGATCCACGCCATCCTGATCCATATGTATATGGCATTCTGGGTGAAAGGGTCGATTAAAGGGATGATCGAAGGGAAGGTGAGCCGTCGCTGGGCGAAGAAACACCATCCGCGCTGGTATCGTGAAATCGAGAAGGCAGAAGCGAAAAAAGAGAGTGAAGAAGGGATATAATCTCTTTTGAACTTTAAGCTGAAAATGGCGCTGTAAAAGGCGCCATTTTTTATTGTAGACAACGTGCACTTTGTTCATGCCGGATGCGGCGTGAACGCCTTATCCGGCCTACAAACCGTTCAAATCCAATAGATTGCAGTGAACGTGTAGGCCTGATAAGCGTAGCGCATCGGGCAATGTTGCGTTTGTCATCAGTTTCAAATGGCGCTTTAAAAGGTGCCATTTTTTTATTGCGTAACCAGACGGCGCAGTCGCGACACATCCACCGTTTTTTCAGCCTCTGCCAGGCTCCAGGCGTTTTGCAGATTCAGCCACATTTGCGGTGAACTGCCGATCACCACGGAAAGTTTAATTGCCATTTCTGGCGTCAACGCTGCTTTTCCGGTCAGCAATCGGCTTGCCGTTGAGGGCGCAATTTCCATTGCTCTGGCAAACTCGCGCAGGCTGACATTAAGTTCGTCCAGTGATTCCTGAATAATGTCCCCCGGGCGGGGATGATTGGCCATTTTCATCAGTGATAGTCCTCGTAATCCAGTATGTATGCATCGCCATTGACGAATTCAAATGTGATTCGCCAGTTGCCCGAGACAGATATCGCCCAAATTCCATCGCGATCGCCGCTTAACGGGTGTAGTCGGTAACCGGGCATATCGATATCAGCAAGACAGCTTGCTGCATCAATCACAGCGAGTCGGTGGCGTAATCGTTTGACTTGCGTCGGTATAACGCCGGAGGTTTTGCCGAGAAGAAACAAGTCACGCAATCCCTTGTGTCTGAAATTCATTATCATCTCTTCATCCTTGTTCCCTCGAAAGGAACACTATCACTATTGTTCCGTGCAGCGCAACAAATTTCGCTACGTTTTCGCGAATTGTGAGGGGAAAGATGGGGGAGGAAAAGAAGAAGAGTGAAATTGCGGAAAGCGTCTCGCAAAACAGGCTGCGACCCGAACATGGCAGTCGCAGCAAAGGCCTCTTAGCGGCGGAAATCAATCACCATACGGCCACGGATTTTGCCTTCTTCCATCTCGGTAAAGATGGTGTTGATGTCCGCTAACGGACGCAGGGCGACTTTCGGCACCACTTTGCCTTCAGCGGCAAACTGGAAGGCTTCGGTTAGATCCTGGCGCGTGCCGACCAGCGAACCGACCACTTCAATACCATCCAGCACAAGGCGTGGGATATCCAGGCTCATAGACTCCGGCGGCAGACCGACAGCCACAACACGACCGCCTGCTCGTACAGCATCAACCGCCGAGTTAAACGCAGCTTTAGCCACCGCTGTCACCACAGCGGCGTGAGCGCCACCGGTTTTTTCCTGCACAATTTTGGCGGCGTCTTCAGTGCGTGAGTTAATCGCTAAATCAGCGCCCATTTCGGTCGCCAGTTTTAACTGCTCATCATTGACATCAATGGCGATCACTTTGGCGTTAAATACATTCTTTGCGTATTGCAGGGCGAGGTTACCCAGACCGCCAAGACCGTAAATAGCAATCCACTGCCCAGGACGAATTTTTGACAGTTTCACCGCTTTATAGGTGGTGACGCCCGCACAGGTAATGCTGCTGGCCGCCGCCGAGTCCAGGCCATCTGGCACTTTTACCGCATAATCGGCGACCACGATGCACTCTTCCGCCATCCCGCCATCAACGCTGTATCCGGCATTTTTTACCGAACGACAGAGGGTTTCGTTACCACTATTACAGTATTCGCAATGACCGCATCCTTCGTAAAACCACGCCACGCTGGCACGATCGCCTGGTTTTAATGAGGTGACACCTGGGCCAACTTCTGCCACCACACCAATACCTTCATGACCCAAAATCACACCGGTCTTATCACCAAAATCGCCATTCTTAACATGAAGATCGGTATGACATACACCACAACACTCCATTTTCAGCAGGGCTTCGCCATGTTTCAGTGAGCGCAGTGTTTTATCCGTAACGTCAACATGATGATCCTTCGTAACAACCGCAGCCTTCATAGTTCCTCCTTTTCGGATGATGTTCTGCATAGCAGGTGAGGCAAATGAGATTTATTCGCCACTACCCAGTATGGATGAGATCTGAAAAAGGGAGAGAAAAATTGCCCGGTAGCCTTCACTACCGGGCGCAGGCTTAGATGGAGGTACGGCGGTAGTCGCGGTATTCGGCTTGCCAGAAATTATCGTCAATGGCTTGTTGCAAAGCTTCGGCAGACGTTTTCACCGCCACGCCTTGCTGCTGCGCCATTTTGCCAACCGCAAACGCAATTGCGCGGGAGACTTTCTGAATATCTTTCAGTTCCGGTAGTACCAGACCTTCGCCGTTCAGGACCAGCGGCGAATACTGAGCAAGCGTTTCACTTGCCGACATCAGCATCTCATCGGTGATACGTGACGCGCCGGAAGCAATAACGCCCAGCCCGATGCCCGGGAAAATAAAGGCGTTGTTACACTGGGCGATAGGGTAGATTTTATCTTTCCATACCACTGGGTTAAACGGACTGCCAGTGGCGACCAGCGCGTTACCTTCGGTCCAGGCGATAATGTCCTGCGGTGTGGCTTCCACGCGTGAGGTCGGGTTAGACAGCGGCATCACGATCGGACGCGGACAGTGTTTGTGCATCTCACGGATGATTTCTTCGGTGAAAAGCCCGGCCTGTCCGGAGACACCAATCAGAATATCCGGTTTGACATTGCGCACCACATCCAGCAGTGACAGCACATCGCTGTCGGTATCCCAGTCACTGAGGTTTTCGCGCTTCTGCACCAGTTTGGTCTGGAAAGGCAGCAAGTTCGGCATCTTGTCGGTCAGCAGGCCAAAGCGATCGACCATAAAGACTTTCTGCCGCGCCGCTTCCTCGCTTAATCCTTCGCGCTGGGTCTGGGCGATGATCATTTCGGCAATGCCGCATCCCGCTGAACCTGCACCGAGGAAGACGATTTTTTTCTCGCTTAACTGACCGCCTGCCGCGCGACTGGCTGCGATCAGTGTGCCTACCGTTACCGCCGCGGTTCCCTGAATATCATCATTAAAGGAACAAATTTCATTGCGATAGCGGTTAAGCAGTGGCATCGCATTTTTTTGCGCGAAGTCTTCAAACTGTAACAGCACGTCCGGCCAGCGTTGTTTCACAGCCTGGATAAATTCGTCAACAAATTCATAGTATTCGTCGTCTGTAATACGCGGGTTACGCCAGCCCATATACAGCGGATCGTTAAGCAGTTGCTGGTTATTAGTGCCAACATCCAGCACCACCGGCAGCGTATACGCCGGGCTGATACCGCCACAGGCGGTATAGAGCGACAGTTTACCAATTGGAATGCCCATCCCGCCGATGCCCTGGTCACCAAGCCCCAGAATACGTTCGCCGTCGGTCACCACAATCACTTTGATATTATGGTTCGGCACGTTTTGCAGAATATCGTCCATATTGTGGCGGTTCTGGTAAGAGATAAATACGCCGCGTGAACGACGGTAGATCTCAGAAAAACGCTCACAGGCTGCGCCGACGGTTGGGGTATAAATAACAGGCATCATCTCATCAAGATGATTGTTTACCAGACGGTAGAAGAGGGTTTCGTTAGTGTCCTGGATATTACGCAGGTAGATGTGCTTGTCGATTTCGGTTTTGAATCCCTGGTACTGGATCCACGCACGTTCCGCTTGTTCTTCGATGGTTTCGACCACTTCCGGCAGTAACCCCAGCAGGTTGAAGTTACGGCGTTCTTCCATGCTGAAGGCGCTGCCTTTATTCAACAACGGAAATTCCAGCAGTACAGGGCCAGCGTAAGGAATATAAAGCGAACGCTGTTTTTTTGTTTTTGGTTCCATGTCACTCACTCTTTTTTGAATATCCATCCCTGGGGTGCTTTTATCTTCTTTGCTTTACCGCCAGGGCGTCGGCCCCAAGTATAAAGCAGATAAAAACAAAAACACCATTGCGCAGGCAATGGTGTTTAATCGTCATTGAGGACTGATTGTTAAAGATTACTTTTCAGCGGGGCGTTTTCTGCCGGTTGGGGTATTTACTACGCTGGATTTGTCACCTTCGGTAACTATTTTGCGCTGGTTAGAAATTTTATGATCCAGTCCAAGAATATGACGTGCCTGACGATTCGATTTCATTTGTACTCCTCAATCCTGTAGCTAGTTTTAAGGACAACATCGCCGTAGCGAAGAAACACGTGCTAAACCCCTAAATTAGGTTGCCGATCAAGCATAGCAGCTTAAAGCGTAGGGTGCTGGCCGCTGATCACATAAATTATCGTTTGCTGGTAGATGTCACTGAGGATGTCGTTATCAGAGGCTTCGACCCATTTGGTCAACTCCATGAGAATGTCATCTTCAGTGACAACACCGTGCTCTGCCCGAAGGCCTTGCTCAATGGCATTAACCAGAGCGGGTTCTGCTGTTGAATTTTCTGCCTGATAATAAGTAAACATAGTGATTCTCCGTGTCTGTGTATTTATGGTGTCTGCTACGGATCGCAGATTTATAAAGCACATTCAGCATGACAAATATTTACCGCTTCGTTGTTAAGATTAGTCCTGGTTGATGATTTTTATATTTTAACTGCATGATATTGATGGGGATTGTTATTGTAATGAGTTGATTTATATTGAGGTAATATCTCTTGGGTTATATATTTCCGGTTATCTATTGTGGGCGTTTAATTTAAGTGCAGGAGAAATATTTTCGCCTGATTTTATTCGGAATATCCTGCTTATCCTCGTGCTGATTCTCACGTAGTCTATAATTTCCTTTTTAAGCCCACAGGAGAGCAAGAATGACAATCCATAAGAAAGGTCAGGCACACTGGGAAGGCGATATTAAACGCGGGAAGGGGACAGTATCCACCGAGAGCGGCGTGCTGAACCAACAGCCGTATGGGTTTAACACGCGTTTTGAAGGCGAAAAAGGAACTAACCCTGAAGAACTGATTGGCGCAGCGCATGCCGCATGTTTCTCAATGGCGCTTTCATTAATGCTGGGGGAAGCGGGATTCACGCCAACATCGATTGATACCACCGCCGATGTGTCGCTGGATAAAGTGGATGCTGGTTTTGCGATTACTAAAATCGCACTGAAGAGCGAAGTTGCCGTGCCGGGTATTGATGCGTCCACCTTTGACGGCATTATCCAGAAAGCAAAAGCAGGATGCCCGGTTTCACAGGTACTGAAAGCGGAAATTACGCTGGATTATCAGTTGAAATCGTAAAGCGTTGCCGGATGACGCGTCATCCGGCGAACTTTTACTGTGCTACCCAACCGCCATCCATATTCCACGCTACACCGCGCACTTGTGCTGCCGCATCCGAACAGAGAAAGAGAGCCAGTTCACCCAGTTGTTGCGGAGTCACAAATTCACGAGAAGGCTGTTTTTCTGCCAGCAAGGCGTCACGCGCGCTTCCCGCATCTTCACCTTGCGCAATGCGCTTATCAATCTGCTGTTGTACCAACGGTGTCAGCACCCAGCCAGGGCAGAGCGTGTTGCAGGTAATACCCGTCTGTGCAGTCTCCAGCGCAATGGTCTTTGTGAGTCCCACCACGCCATGTTTTGCCGCAACATAAGCCGATTTGTCTTTCGACGCTACCAGTCCATGCACAGAGGCAATGTTAATGATCCGCCCCCAGTTACGGGCGCGCATTTCCGGCAGTGCCAGACGCGTGGTGTGAAAGACCGAAGAGAGATTGATAGCGATAATGGCGTTCCATTTTTCAACCGGGAAAGATTCCACCGGGGAGACATACTGGATCCCGGCGTTATTCACCAGAATGTCGACACCGCTAAATTCCCGCCGTGCGTAGGCCATCATGCTGACAATCTGCGATTCATCGCTGAGGTCTGCCTCATGATAGCCAGGCGTTTTACCCACACGAGAAACCGCATTGATTGCCGCGTCAACATCACCGAAGCCGTTGAGGATCACTTGCGCGCCGGCTTTTGCCAGTGTCTGAGCAATACCGAGTCCAATACCGCTGGTGGACCCCGTTACCAGCGCAGTTTTACCTTGTAAATTCATGATGGTTTTCCTTAGACAATGCCGGTGGTGTAGTACACGCCGATGATAAACAGCACGGCCAGACTTTTAATGATCGTAATTGCGAAGATACCGCCGTAAGCCTGACGGTGACTCAGCCCAGTGATTGCCAGCAGGGTGATCACGGCGCCGTTATGGGGCAATGTATCCATGCCGCCGCTGGCCATAGATGCCACGCGGTGAAAAACTTCCAGTGGAATATTGGCAGCGTGCGCAGCGGCAGTAAAAGTGTCGGACATAGCCGCAAGAGCAATACTCATCCCGCCGGAAGCTGAACCGGTAATTCCGGCAAGCGTGGTGATGCTGATGGCTTCGTTAAGTAATGGATTTGGAATGGCGGCCAGCGCCTTCGAGAGCACCAGAAAACCGGGCAGGGCGGCGATAACTGCACCGAAGCCATATTCTGAGGCGGTGTTCATCGCGGCAAGAATTGCGCCACCCACCGCTGTACGGCTTCCTTCTGCCAGTCTTCCATGAATATTGCGATATCCAAAAATCACCACCAGCAAAATTCCGGCAATGAGTGCAGCTTCAACGGCCCAGATAGCGGTGATTTTGGCGACATCTGTGGTAATCGGGGCGGCAAGTCCCGGCAACGCCAGTTGGTGGCTCGCACCGTACCAAACAGGGATCCACCAGGTAAATAACAAGTTCAACAGCCCCACCAGAATCAACGGTGAAATAGCAATGAGTGGGTTCGGTAAATTGATGTTATCTGGTGTTTCAGGTTCATTAAGTAACTCTGTGCCGTAACCTTCATTTTTTGCCTGCGCTTTACGACGCTGCCGCTCCAGATAGATAAGCCCGACGGCAATGATAAACAGTGAACCAATAAACCCCAGCCACGGCGCGGCCCAGGCGTTGGTGCCAAAGAAACTGGTGGGAATAATGTTCTGAATTTGTGGCGTGCCGGGCAGAGCGTCCATAGTAAAAGAGAATGCCCCCAGAGCCACCGTTGCCGGTATAAGCCGTTTTGGGATGTTACTCTGGCGGAACAGTTCAGCCGCGAACGGATAAACGGCAAATGCCACCACAAACAGCGACACGCCGCCATAGGTGAGCAATGCACATACCAGCACAATTACCGGAATCGCATGCCGCCGCCCGAGAATGTTGATCGCAGCAGCGACAATCGAACGAGAAAATCCTGAAAGTTCAATCAGTTTTCCGAATACAGCTCCGAGCAGAAACACCGGGAAGTACAATTTCACGAAGCCGACCATTTTTTCCATGAACAGGCCGGTAAATGCAGGGCCAACAGCCCCCGGATCGGTGACAAGAACAGCGCCTAATGCCGCGATGGGGGCAAAAAGGATAACGCTGTATCCGCGATAGGCTGCCAGCATTAGCAGCCCAAGCGCGGCAAGGGCGATTAATACACTCATCGAGACTCCTCAATATCGTTGTTATAGTGGGTACAGCGAGAGAAGTTACGGTTTCAGGGCGAAGCGAAGCTGATGTTCCCGACGCTGCTGGATGTACTGCTTGCGGGATTCATCCCAGCGGTAAAATCCCTGACCGCTACGCACGCCGATGTCTCCACGCTCCACTTTTTCGGCAACTAACGACATCATGTCGCTGCCAGTCGCCAGTTCAGGGAGCAGATGGCGACAAATATCCTGTACCGTCGAAAGTCCGGTCATGTCGGCGGCCTCCAGCGGGCCGACCATGGCATAACGTCGCCCAAGCGAGGCGCGCATGACCTGATCCACCACTTCGGCACTGGCGATGCCGCTTTTTACGATATGCAGGGCTTCACGCAACAGTGCAAATTGCAGACGGTTGCCGACAAATCCTGGCGCAGCGCGATCCAGCAATACCGCTTCCAGTTGCAGTGACACAAGCAAGTGTTGCAGCCAGTGCAAATGCTTTTGCTCGGTAACGCTGCCGGGGACAATCTCCACCAGCGGAATCAAGTGCGGCGGATGCCAGAAATGGGCGATCAGCAGTCGTTGCGGGTAGCGCATCTTCGCTGCCAGATCATCTGGCGGCAGACCGCTGGTATTGCTGGCGACAATGGCCTCAGGAGAAATAAGCGTTTCAAGCTCGGCATATAATGCGTGTTTTAGTTCAAGCCGCTCCGGGATCGCCTCAATCAGTAGTTGCGAGTCGGCGATGTCAGCAAGAGAGGTCGTGCCGTGCAGACGTTTAAGCACATTCTCTTTTTCCGGAGCAGTAAACTGTTCGCCGCTATTCAGTTCATCAAGAATTCCGCCTGTAACTGCGGGGATTTCTGCAATCCTGCTCTGCTCGGTATCATACAGCCAGATATCATGACCAAAGCGGGCGAAATGAGTGGCAATCCCCACGCCCATCAATCCGGCGCCCAGTACCGCAAATTGTTCAGTTTGCATGGTGTTCTCCTGAGGTTCTTTCCAGCGTCAGCGCCACGCCCTGACCGCCACCGACGCACAGCGTCGCCAGCCCTTTTTGCGCATTACGTCGCGCCATTTCATAAATGAGAGTGACCAGAATGCGGCAACCGGAAGCGCCAATAGGATGCCCAAGTGCAATTGCGCCGCCGTTAACATTCACTTTGTCGCTATCCCAGTTCAGTTCGTCGCCAACGGCCAGCGCCTGCGCTGCGAAAGCTTCGTTGGCTTCTATAAGATCAATATCCTCCAGCGTCCATCCGCAACGCTTAAGACATTCGCGGGTAGCGGCGACCGGACCGATGCCCATAAAGGCAGGATCGACGCCAGAAACGGCATAACCGGCCACCCGAGCCAGCACAGGGAGGCCAAGTTCAGCAGCTTTGCTGGCGCGCATTAACATGACTGCGGCGGCACCATCATTGATGGAAGAGGCATTTCCTGCGGTGACGCTTCCCGCCCCCGGAAGAAAGGCCGGTTTCAGTTGCGCCAGTTTTTCCAGTTGCGTCCCGGAACGTGGTTGTTCGTCGGTATTTACCCAGCGTGGTGGTTTTTTACCTTGTGGTACGCTGACCGGAGTAATTTCGTCTGCAAAGCGCCCGGCTTCCATTGCGGCAGCGGCTTTTTGCTGAGAACGTAGTGCGAATGTGTCCTGGCGCTCGCGACTGATGGCATATTTTTGCGCCAGGTTTTCCGCAGTAATGCCCATGTGGTAATCATTGAAAGCGTCCCATAGTCCGTCATGAACCACGCTGTCTTTCATACTGGTATGTCCGAGGCGTAAACCGGCCCGCGCGCCATCAATAAAATAGGGCGCGTTGCTCATGCTTTCCTGGCCACCTGCGATAATTATCTGTGCATCACCGCAACGGATCGCCTGCACGGCCTGCTGTACGGCTTTAAGACCGGAACCACATACCAGGTTGATGGTGACAGCGGGTGTATCGTGGCTTAACCCAGCTTTGAGCGCCGATTGCCGTGCTGGGTTTTGTCCGCTTCCGGCGGTCAGGACCTGACCGAAAATCACTTCGTCGATCTGTTCTGCTGCAAGTGCGGTTTTCTCCAGCAACGAACGGATAGTGGCAGCGCCGAGATCAACCGCAGAGAGTGGGGCGAGAGCGCCATGAAAACTGCCAATCGGCGTGCGCGTAGCGGCAACAATAACAACGTCCTGCATGGTGGTTCCTCAGTTGAATTGCATTTCCGGGACATGTTCCGGCACAAACAACTTACCGGCGGTTTTGACGACGATTTCCGCAACGCTGATTCCCGGCGCGCGCTCACGCAGAATGAAAGCGCCGTCAGCAATTTCCAGCAGAGCAAGGTCGGTTAAGACGCGTTTGATACAGCCGACGCCAGTCAACGGCAGGGTACAGTCGGGAAGCAGTTTGGATTCGCCGGATTTGGAGGCGTGGGTCATTACCACGATAATATTCCCGGCACCGGCAACCAGATCCATTGCACCGCCCATGCCTTTAACCATCTTGCCGGGGATCATCCATGAGGCAATGTTGCCATTCACATCCACTTCAAATGCGCCAAGCACAGTCAGATCCACATGACCGCCACGGATCATGGCGAATGATTGCGCCGAGTCGAAAATTGCCGCGCCTTTCCGTGCGGTAACGGTTTGTTTACCGGCGTTAATCATGTCGGCGTCCAGTTCCTCTTCGGTAGGAAATGCGCCCATTCCCAGCAAACCGTTTTCTGACTGCAACATCACATCCATCCCATCAGGAATGTAGTTTGCCACCAGGGTCGGGATACCAATGCCGAGATTGACGTAATAGCCATCGCGCAATTCGCGGGCGACACGCATCGCCATTTGTTCACGGGTTAACATGGTCAGGCTCCTTTGCGGCTAATGGTGCGTTGTTCAATGCGTTTTTCAAATTGCCCCTGAATGACGCGATTAACAAAAATCCCAGGGGTATGGATTGCGGCAGGATCAAGTTCACCTGGTGGCACTATTTCTTCCACTTCCACCACGGTGATTTTTCCGGCAGCCGCCATCAGTGGGTTGAAGTTTTGCGCGGTATGACGATAAATCACGTTGCCGTACCAGTCGGCTTTCCAGCCTTTGACAAGGGCAAAATCACCAGTGATAGCCTGTTCCATGATGTACGGGCGACCGTTGAATTCGCGGACTTCTTTCCCTTCGGCAACAGGAGTACCGTAACCGGTGGCAGTAAAAAACGCCGGGATGCCCGCGCCGCCTGCGCGCAGTTGTTCTGCCAGGGTTCCTTGTGGTGTGAGAATCGCCTCCACTTCGCCGTTAAGCACCTGTTTTTCAAACAAAGCATTCTCTCCAACATAAGAAGCGACGACTTTACGGATCTGTCGGGTTTCCAGTAGTACTCCCAGCCCAAAGCCGTCTACGCCACAGTTATTGGAAACCACCGTTAATCCGGTTACTCCACGGTGGCGAACTTCAGCAATCAGATTCTCCGGGATGCCGCACAGGCCAAAACCTCCCGCCAGAATCGTCATCTCATTGGTAAGTCCTTCAAGCGCCTCGTGATACGTAGCGACCCGTTTATCCAGCCCAGCCATACAGTTGCCCTCCAGTTGTCCTTTCCAACATCATTAAGGGCAAAAAATGATTTGTTAATTTTAAATTTGTGACTCATTCATTTGTATTATTTATCAATTTAATGTTAATTAAATGTATTCAATGAGTTAATGGAATGCCAAATGAAAATGAGCATCAAACAGTTACGCGCGTTTTTAGCGGTAGCTCACACTCTGAACTTTGCTCATGCCAGTGAAAGGCTGAATATGTCGCAGCCTGCGCTAAGTCTTGCCATTAAAGGACTGGAAGATGCCTTAGGGGGCGCTTTACTGCTGCGCACTACGCGAAAAGTGACGTTAACCCAGGAGGGTGAAACGCTATTGTCGATGGCACGGCCTTTGCTGGCTGACTGGGATAACACCGAGGAGGCCATGCGTCAGCGATTCACGCTCAGGCGAGGCAAAGTGTCAGTGGCAGCGATGCCGTCATTTGCGGCCAACGTTTTGCCTCCGGTGCTGAAAACCTTCCGCGATTGTTATTCAGGGATTAACGTCACCGTGCACGATGTGGTGAATGAGCAGGTGATCGAAATGGTGAGCGAAGGGCGCGTGGAGATGGGGATTGCCTTTGAACCTGACTATTGTGGCCATTTGCATTTTACCCCGCTGGGCGTGGATCGGTTTGTCGCCATTGTTCCAGCCGATTCCCGACTGGCAACTCGGCAGCGCGTAAGCTGGCGGGATTTACTGACGCTCGATTTTATCACCCTCCAGCGACCGTCAGCCGTCAGGTTGATGCTGGAAGAACAGTTGGCACAAAGTGGAACGCAACTGGAAGTGGCGCTGGAAAGCCATCAACTGGTTACGGTTGGGCGGCTGGTGGCAAACGGTTTGGGAGGAAGCGCTGTGCCTGCACTGTGCCGCAGGCAGATGAGCGAACTGGGCGCAGTGTGTCTGGAACTGGACAATCCGGTGATTGAGCGACGGGTAGGCGTACTGCGTTCGTCACACCATAAACTTTCTACTGCGGCGCAAGCGTTGATGGAAACGTTAAAAAAAACCTATGACACATAACGTTTCCACGTTTCCGTCGGCCAGAACAGACATGCAATAGCCGGATTCCACATCTCTACAGCGCCCGCCAGCACCTGATCTCACGTCCGTCAGCCCGCGTCGTTAATGATTGCTGGACTTCACATCCACTGATTGCCAGAGGGCAGCGTTCGCGGAAAAAACAGCCCTGTGGCAGCGTGCGGTTTCCTGGTAGTTCTGTTTTACGCAATGCCCATTCTTCCTCCAGCGGCTTATCAATGGCGGGGAGGGAATCCAGCAATAATCGGGTGTACGGATGTGCCGGAGTAGAGAGCACCTGCTGAGCGTCGCCCAGTTCCACAATCTGCCCGAGATACATCACCGCCACCCGATCGCTCATATGACGAATCACTGAGACATTGTGTGAAATCAGCACATAGGTCAGCCCGCGATTTTCCTGTAGCGCTACCAGCAAATTGAGGATCTGCGCCTGCACGGAGATATCCAGCGCCGAGGTGGGTTCATCAAGCACCATCACATCCGGTTGCGAAGAGAGTGCTCTGGCAATGGCGATGCGTTGTCGCTGCCCGCCGGAGAACGCATGAGGCAGGCGGTCGAGATACTCCGGTCGAATCCCCACCTGTACAGCCAGTTCCTCTGCCAGCGCCCGCCGCTGTAGCTCACTACCGCGGTTTGCAATCCATACCGGTTCCGTGATGATGCGCCACACCGGTAAGCGAGGATTGAGAGAAGAGAGCGGGTCCTGAAATACCATCTGCATTTTGCGCTGTGATCCTGAACGAGTGCACTGCCCGTGACTCGGTTGCAGCATACCCATCAGCAACTGCGCAAGGGTACTTTTGCCACAGCCGGATTCTCCGACGATCCCTAAGGTTTCACCACGGCGGATCTGCAAGTCTATGCCATTAATGGCATGAACAAACTCGGTAGTTCTGCCAAGCCAGTTTTTGCGGGCAGGGAAATCGATATGGACGTCGCGTAACGTTAATAACGTGTCAGACACTGATGACCTCCTGCTGCGGATACCAACAGGCGCAGCGGTGGTTGTTGTCACCACACGCTGTCAGCGCCGGGACGTTTTCACACTGTGCACCTGCCGCATAGCAACGATCGCGAAAAGCACAGCCGTCAGGCAAACGGGTGAGATTTGGCACCGTCCCTGAGATGGCGGGTAAGGGCTGACGCGGTATTCCATGTTCCGGTGCGCATTGCAGCAAACCAATGGCATACGGATGCCGGGGAAGATGGATAACGTCTGCCGTCACGCCGCTTTCAATTACGCTTCCGGCATACATCACATAGACGCTATCGCACAGTTGCGACACCACGGCCATATCATGGCTAATGAACAGCACCGCAGTTCCGCTGGCGCGGGCTTTATGTTTAAGCAGGCGCAATACCTGCAACTGTACAGTGACGTCCAGCGCCGTGGTCGGTTCGTCGGCAATAATCAATTGCGGCTCGCAGGAGAATGCCAGCGCAATCATTACCCGCTGGCGCATACCACCTGAAAGTTCAAACGGATAGCGCGACATCACTTCTGCCGCATCCGGGATTTGCATCTCTTCCAGCAAAGCAATCGCTTTAGTTCTGGCTTCCCGACGACTTAATGGTTGATGATGACGGATTACGTCCATCATCTGAAGACCTATTCGACGTGTCGGATTGAGGGCGGTCATCGGTTCCTGAAAAATCATCGCTACCCGAGAACCACGCCACTGACGAAGCTGTTTTTCCCCAGCGTTAAGAACATCTTCTCCCAGCAGTAAAATCTGGCCTTGATGCACGCGATAACTGCCTACCGGCAGTAGTCGCATAATCAACATTGCGGTGACTGATTTACCTGAGCCGGATTCTCCCACCAGACCGACAATCTCCCCGCGGTTGATTTGCAATGACACATTGTTGAGCGCGTGAACGTCGCCGTTAAAACCGGGGAAACTCAGATGCAGTTGTTGAATATCCAGAACGGGTTGGGTCATGACTGCTTTCCTCCTGCTTTCGGGTCAAGCAGATCGCGAATACCATCGCCAAAGAGATTAAACCCGACGGCAGTAATCAAAATCGCTGCCCCCGGAAATGCACAATACCACCACTGATCGAGCACATAGTTGCGACCATTCGCCACCATCGCGCCCCATTCAGCACTCGGTTGTTGAGCACCCAGACCAATAAATCCCAACGTGGCGGCCATTAAAATCGCGCTACCAATATCCAGCGATGCCTGCACAATCAGCGGCGGCAGGGAGTTACGTAAAATATGCCAGTTGATCAGATGCCAGCGTGACGCGCCAAAGGTTTTCGCCGCCTGAACGTAAGTGTACTGGCGGACAACTAATGTTTGCCCCCGCGCCAGGCGTACATAAAACGGGATACGCACAATAGCAATCGCCAGCATGGCGTTAAACAAACTCGGCCCGAGAGCGGCAGCCAGCGCCATCGTCAGTACCAGCGAAGGAATCGACAGCATAATGTCCATAATGCGCATGATGATGGCGTCTGCGCGCCCGCCCAGCACGCCTGAAAGACAGCCGAGCAGCGAACCAATAATGCCAGCAATAGCGACCACCACTAATCCGGCGAGAACAGATTGCTGGCTACCGACCAGTACGCGGCTAAACAGATCGCGTCCCACTTCATCGGTGCCAAACCAGTGCGCCGCAGAAGGCGGCAAAAGGCGGGTAGTTAAATCAATGGCGTTGGGATCATGCGTCGCCAGCCATGGTGATAAAACCATCATCAGTAACACTAATACAATGATGACTGCGCCGGTCACGGTAAGCGGACTGCCTTTCAGCATCCATAACAGTTTTGCAAGGTTAAATCTCGTTCGTTTTTGCGGACGTACTACGGGTGTTTCCTCGCTTAGCATCATTCATCACCTCCGCGTCCGATACGCGGATCAATCCACAAATAGAGCAAATCCACCACCAGGTTCACCAGCACATAAGCAAACGAAACCACGACCGCAAAGCCCATCACTGCCGGGAAATCGAGCGCCTGTATTGATGTCACTACCCAGGCGCCCATTCCGGGCCAGGCAAAAACGGTTTCGGTGAGCACGGCGCCATACAGCAAATCACCCAGCGCCAGCCCCAAAACGGTAATCGAGGGGATCAACGCATTGGGTAGCGCATAACATAAAACGATATACCAGCCGGGCAAGCCGCTGGCCCGGGCGGTCCGAATGTAGTCTTCACTCAATTGTTCCAGCATCGCCGAGCGAATTTGTCGGGCGACAATTCCCAGGTGAACGAACGCCAGGGTTAACGCCGGTAAGATGAGATGTTGCAGCGCATTGAAGAAGACTTCACCGTTTCCTTCAAGCAGCGCATCGAGCAGATAAAAGCCGGTTACATGTGTTGGCGGATCCAGCCAGTCATCAAGCCTTCCGCCACCTGGAAGAATTTGCAGATGACCATAAAACAGCACAATGACGCCCAGCCCAAGCCAGAACGCAGGTGTGGAGATTCCGGTAATAGCCATTAGTCGCACCAGATGATCCAACCAGCGATTTCGCCAGACGGCAGAGAGTATGCCCAGCGGGATGCCAATCAGGAGTGCCAGCAGCAGGGCGCAAACTGCCAGTTCCAGCGTCGCCGGGAAAAATATGCGCAACTCTTCCAGCACCGGACGCCCGGTACGAATGGATGTTCCCAGGTCACCATGAAACAGATCGCTGACGTAGCGGTAAAACTGCACGTATAGCGGCTGGTCGAGCCCCAGTTGTTGGCGAATATTTTCCACGATAGCATCGCTGGCCCGGTCGCCTGCCAGCAACCGCGCCGGATCGCCGGGGATCAGGTGCGAGATAATAAACGTAATCACGCAGACGCCCGCCACCACGAGCACCAGCCCCCAGCAGCGTTGGCGTAAAATACTCCAGAAGGTCACGTTATTTACTCATGGTATTGATATTGAAGACCTGTTCCAGCATGGGATTAAACACGAAGCCTTTCACTTCTTTGTTCATCGCCAGTTGGTAGTTTTTCTGGAACAGATACACATAAGCAGCGTCATCAATGACGATTTTCTGTGCCTGCTGGTAGTCCCGGGTACGCTGCATCTGGTCGGTGGTCGCGAGTGCATTGCGCAGTAACTTATCGACCTCGCTGTTTTCATAGAACGAGCGGTTACCCGGCAGACCTTTTTTGTCTGACTCAAACCAGTAATTCATAAACATATACGGGTCGGCAAAATCCGGACTCCAGTTGCCAATCGCAATGTCGTAATCACCTTTACCCACTCTGTCGCGCATGGTGGCGTTTGCCAGTTTTTCCAGCTTCACATTGATGCCCAGCTTGTTGAGACTGGATTGTGTCGCCAGGGCGATCGGTTCCCAGTTCGGGTCGTTATCGGAATAGAGAAACGTCAGGCTGGTGGGTTTGCTCGCTACTTTATCCCATTCGGCTTTGGCTTTCGTTTCGTCATGGCTATATTGCATTGCCGTCGCATCGTATCCCCACATGCCTTCCGGAATCGGGCCGCGCATTTGTTTCCCGTTACCACTAAGAATGCCGTTAACCATGCCCTGATAATCGGTAGACCAGGAAATGGCCCGACGCAGATCCGCCTGGTTAAGTGGCGCTTTGCTGTTATTCAGATACAGATAGGTGACGCGTAGTGACGGATACTCCGCCACGTTGACTTTATTTTCCTGCTTCAGTGCGTTGAGTTGATCCACGGGCAGCGCATCGGCAATGTCAATGTCGCCACGGGAGAGCTGCAGGCGACGGGAGGCACTTTCACCAATAATTTTTACCGATACCCGTTTGAAGTTCGGTTTATTGCCGGGGTAATGCGGATTTGGCACCAGAACTAATTGCTGACCTTTTTGCCAGCTTTTCAGCATAAACGGTCCGGAACCGGCGGTGTTTTGCGCGAGGAAACCGCGGGCATCATCCGCAGCGTGTTCCTTTAAGACCGCCGGATTGATAATGGATGCACCGTCATTCGCCAGGGTGTACAGGAACGGTGCGAATGGTTGGCTAAGGGTAAACTTCACCGTACGTTCGTCAGGAGCGTCAATTTTTAAATCTTTGGGAAATGCTTCCGCTGGCCCCTGGCCGATTTTCAGCAACCGCTCAAAAGAGAGTTTTACAGCTTCGGCAGTGACCGGCGTGCCATCGGCAAATTTTGCGTTGTCCTTCAGGGTGAACGTCCACTCTTTTTGAGAGTCAGACGCTTTCCAGCTGCTTGCCAGATCGCCTTCAACGTCGGTTGAGCCTTTATCACCGTCCGTTTTGTACTGTATCAGTCGCTGATAAGATGGGTAGGTTACGGTCCAGTCGTTATTATCAATCGTCACCGCCGGGTCGAGGGTTTGTGGGTCGGCGGCCTTACCAATCACCAGCATATCTTTTGGTACGGCGGCGTGAGCAACCGGCAGTGTGGCGGCAAGGACGATTGCGATCAGTGTAGGGCGAAATGATATCGATCTTTTCATGACAGTTTCCTGATTAACTAGCGTGCTGTGTAGTAGGAGATGCAAAACAGGCGAACTGGTCAGCGAGCAGCGGGTAACTTGCAGCCTGCGGTAATTCGAAGTGCCACCATTCGCTGGAGATACCAATAAAGCCACCGCCAGTCATAATCGCATTCAGCAACAGGCGATTACGCTGGGCTGCGGGCGGTACGGAAGGGTGCCAGGCATGGGAGCGCTCGTGCATTTCATCGAATCCGGCCCCCATATCCAGAATGAAACCATGCTCATCACGAAGCGTCAGGTCAATTGCCGTGCCACGGCTGTGATTGGAGCCTACGGCCACATCAACGACATATTGCGGGTCAGGGCAGGCTTGCCACAACATTGCCTGTGCTTGTTGTGGGCGATACGCGTCGTAAATCACCAGTTGTAAGCCTGACAGTTGGGCGATACTGATGCTTTTCGCCAGCGCGGTAATCGCATCCTTGTGTAACAGGCAACGCGCTTGCTGATAAATCGGCTTGCCTGTGATGTTATCGCTACAGGCGTATTTCAAATCGATCTCCAGCTCAGGGAAGATAACGGCTAAATCAACCAGCTCGGTGGTATCCGACATAAACGGTTCCTGTATAAGACAAAAATTGCTGCGCTTTCCGCTTATGCAGATCTCATGCCATGCCGGGATAAGCGCCATAATGCTGGCTTAAAGTTATATTTTTTAACTTTTGATCAACATTTGTGCAGCGTAGTGCAGTTTTGGTGCAAGAGGGGGACTTAAAGGAGGAATCTCCAGGAATCGTAGCGGAAATCACAGTATTTAAGTGACAGTGTCACGTCAAATTAAACCCCGCGAGTGCGGGCGAGAGAAAATTGTCAGATTTTCAGCGGTAACACGCTGCTCATCCAGCCTGGAATTTCTTCGGCGGGCAGGGGGCGGGAAAAGAAATATCCCTGAATAACGCGACAGTGGATCTTGCGTAGCATCTCAAATTGTTCTTTGGTTTCGACGCCTTCCGCCACGACGGTTAAATTGAGGCTTTGCCCAATGCTGGTAATGGCTTCAAGTAAGGCACGGATGCGTTTTTCGGTCAGGCAACGATCGACAAAGCTTTTGTCAATTTTGATTTCCGTTACCGGAAGACTGACTAAACGGGATAAACCAGAAAAGCCAGTGCCGAAATCATCGACAGATAAACCTACGCCCATATCGCGCAGGATCTGTATGCGCTTAAAGATTTCGGTATCGTGTTCCATCATCATGCTTTCCGTGATTTCCACCGTCAGCTGGTGGCCGTCAATACCCCAGGCTTGCATTGCATCAGACACCTGATTGGGTAGCTGATTGCTGCGAAAGTGCAGCGCAGACAAGTTAACGGATAAAGCCGGGATATGAATATTCTGGCTACGCCATTCTGCTAGCTGGCGGCAGGCTTCAGCAATAACCCAGCGACCAATGTTTTCGATTTCACCAATCTCTTCAGCAAGGGGGATAAATCGTGAAGGAGGAACATGACCATGCTGTGGGTCATACCAGCGAGCGAGGGCTTCGATACCATACAGCTCACCGGTTTCCGCAAAGATCTGCGGCTGATAAACCAGTTTTAGTTTGTTGTTGCTGATAGCTTCTTTCAGCGCCGCACCGAGAATCAGACGCTCTTTCACCATTTCGTTCATTATCGGGCTAAAGAATTGCCAGCCGTTACCGCCGTTTTTGCGAATAAAATCCATCGCATTGTGGGCAGTCGAAAGCAGGTAGTCCCGGTTTTTACCAATGTCGTAACTGATACCAATGCTTAAAGTTAGCGGGAATGGTTTATCGTCAATCATGACCGGTTTATTGACGACGTTACGAAGTTCATCAGCTATTTGGGTAATGATACTGACGTCGTTTTCCGGGCTGATGAGGACAAACTGTGTACCTTCAATACGACAGAGATACTGGTCAGGTTTGACCTTTTCGCGAAAGCGATTGACCACTTCCAGCAATGCCTGATCGGCCCACGCATAGCCCAGACTGTCGATGACATCCTGAATATGGTCAATGCCAATAAGATACACCACCGGAGAGACGGCATTTTCTACCAGGCCATCGAGATAATTGTGCAGGTTATTGCGGTTTGGCAAACCGGTCATCGGATCAAACTGAATGAGCTGCTCGATATGCTGGCGACTTTTTTCCTGTTCCAGCGCCAGGGCGGCCATATGCTGGCTGATATCCGCCACTCGTTCGATAAACGCGCTGGTTACCGCCCCGGACGCTGTTTTGATTTTCAGAATCCCGGCAGGTGCGCCATCGCGCTGGCGAATGGTGACTGACCAGCTTTGCGCATTCTTTACTTCCGTCCCATGAGAGGACGACGCCCAATGCACCGGCATACCATTACGCAATGCATACAACGACACATGGGATTCATGAAGAATGGATTCAATATTCCGGCAGATGATTTCGCCCATTTCATGAAATGGCGGGCTGCTACACATCGCGGCGAGTATATTGCCTTCAAGCTCACGAATTTGTCGTTCTTCGGTGATATCGGAGAAGGTCATCACCAGGTTTTGCAGATTAGCCAGCACATCATAAACTGGGCTAATAGAAGCTTTGATCCAGATTTTTTCCCCCGTGCGCGTTAACAACAGAAATTCATCCTGATCACGCGCTGTTTTCCATAGCAGTTGCTGTAAGCGAATACGATTATCTGCCGGGTATTCAGGGATGTTAAGCAAAGTATCGGGCTGCATACCGCTGGCTTCGCTGATGCAGTAACCAAACATTTCAGTAAACGCGCGATTGCACTGCACGATATGGCGTTCCGGGTCCAGCACAATGACCGGGCGGTCGAGATGGTCAACGGCAATAATTAACTGCCGGGTCTGTTCTTTCTGTGCCATTTCTACGCTGGCATCACGTACCAGCGCCAGGTAATAAATTTTCCCTTCGGCAGTGACTTTGGATAGCGCGAAACGGGTCCAGATTTTACTGCCGTCTTTTTTCTCCAGCTGCAATTCCCGGCTCATACCTTCGACCCGCGCTTTACCGCCTTCGCGGTTATGGCGAATATATTCTGGATGCGCAGGGCGCAAATTATGGGGAATCAGCATATCAATGTTATTGCCTATCACCTCTTCGCGTTTATACCCCCAGAGCTTCTCCGCCGCAGGATTAAAAAACATTACTTCGTCATTTTCGTTAATTAACACCGCGCCCATCATATTTTGCTCAAGGGCGGGAAAAAAAATGCCGTCGGCGGCATTTTCTGCATCGGTTAGCTTCATGATTACCTCTGCATCCGGGAGCATCTAAAGACTGGCTTTCCAGAGTTCAACACGGTTTCTACCTCGTCTTTTCGCGATATACAGAGCTTCATCGGCTATTTGAATTAAGCGTTCATAATCAGGATGCCCATTAAACATGGCAGCGCCAATGGACAAAGAAAGGGTTATGTCTTCGCCATTTGCGGCTTTCAGTTTGGTTTTTTCCACCCGGCTGCGGATCCGCTCTGCGGTACGCAAAGTGTCATTTTCTGAAGCTTCAGTCAGCACTATGATAAATTCATCGCCACCGTAGCGAAAAACATAGTCACTGCTACGTACGTTGTCGTAAAACGCCTGTGAGACTTTACGTAAAATCTCATCGCCTGTGTTATGTCCCCATGTATCGTTGATCTCTTTGAATTTATCTACATCGATGATCAGAACAGACAATGGTGTACCGGCCCGATTGGCATGGGCAATTTCACGTTTGAAGATAGTCGGCAAGAAACGGCGGTTAAGTAATTTCGTCAGTACATCCATACCTACTTCATGACGCGAGACTTCTTCAAAGAGTTCACGCAGTAAGGTGATAATTTGCGATACAGTATTTCGTATCTGTAATAAAAACTTCACGCGCAGACTTTTGTTACTCAAATTTTTGGCATTGAGCATTGTCTGATGAAAAACCCCGTCGAAATCCTGAATAAGGCGAGAGATATGACCAACTTCAGCAATGCCACTAAAATAATGGCGACCTTTATGGTTAAACCACAGGCCAAAATCAGCCTGACTTAACGGTAAGCTGCTGCCTAAATCAGAATCCAACAGGACTTTATAAATAATATCTATTTCCCATGAAAGTAATGAGGCTATTTGTCGTTCTTTTTCTTCTTCGGCGTTTTCCAGTAATGAGAAGATACGATAGTTCTCGTCTTCTTTAGCCGCGCTACTGTCGCTAAAGGTAAATGCTCTGGTCATCACTTCCATAGCTATGTCGATACTGTTAATCGAAAAGTGATAAACCTGAAGTTTTTCAGAAGGTGAATAATCAGAGGAAAATATTACCGGGTAGAGGATTTTTTTCAGCACGCGAAAACCCATCTCGACAATTTCTACCGGAATGCCAATACGAGCATGGACTTCGGCTACGGTATGTTGGATTTGTATAAGTCTTTCAACATCGTCCGTTTGCGCAGAGAGCACATTGATAATCCACGTTTCCATCGCACTTTTAAGTTGCCTTTCGACCTGTTCGTTACTCAAAAACTCTTCGGCATGCGGGTCAGTGCGTACAATTCGATAAAACTCAACACTTAAGTAATGAGCATGCGTTACGGCAATTTCTGCCGCTTTGTTACGAATGAGGGGGTCGACCTGGGCAACTAATCCAGTCCACTCATCTTTCATTCTTTTAAAATACATCTCCATAATTCATACCCTTATACGGCTGGAAAGGCAGACGGAATTGAAAAACGAAACGCAACTCGTTTGGACAGGTTTATGGCACCATATTCTCCTGAAATATGAAGATATACTGAAACGAAATAAGTGACTTATGACAGTTTTAATCTACGCTACTGGTCTTCTGAAGAGTATAGCCTATCGTAATTATTTTTCGGTGATGGTTAATATCGTATGGTTTTTCATATTCATACGTTTTTATCAGGGGAATTATAACAATTCGACTTAAGTTGATTTGATTATTAGTTGAGTGTGTTTTGTTGATGACAAGCCGGTGTTTAAAGCACCGGCAGTGTCACAAAGTAAGAAAGGGCGTTTAGCTTCCCCAGCGGCTTTGCAGATAGCTAACTGCCTGTTGAGTTTGCGGTTTGTTCAGATAGTCTTCGCGGAACAAAATCGTGCCGCTAATTTCTGGCACGGCGTCGTTAAGATCGAGCTGCTTTTTCAGTTCTGGCACGCCGCCGTTAACCATCCAGTCTGGCTCTATCTTTGAAGGTTCGCCGACTTTATAGAAGGCGATACCAATATAAAGACGGGTTTTGGTTGGTTTGACGACATCTGCCCACCATTTTGCCAGCACGTCATAACGTGCTGCGCTACGCGAGAACGGCCAGTAAATTTGCGGGGCTATATAATCCAGTAAGCCTTGTTCGACCCAACGACGAGTGTCTGCGTAGGATTCATCATAAGCTGCGGCCCCGCGCGTATCAGAACCGAGCGGATCGTGTGAGCGATTGCGCCAGACGCCCGCAGGGCTTACACCAAATTCGACTTCCGGCTTAATACTTTTAATGGTGTGCGACACCTTAGCAATTAACTGCTGGGTATTGTTGCGCCGCCAGTCAGCTTTTGACGCAAATGCACCACCGTATTTGCGGTATGTCTCGTTATCGTTAAGCCGTGAATCCGGCGATTCAGTATAAAAATAGTCGTCAAACTGCACGCCATCTACCGGATAACGAGAAACCACTTCAGCAACTATCGATGTGATCCAGTCCTGAACTTCAGGGATCCCTGGGTCGAGAACAAAACGGTCACCTGACGTCCTGATCCAGTCGCGATGTTGAACATAGACACTGGCCGGTTGTTGAGACAGGGTGCTATTCAGTTCCCTGATAGTTCCGGGCTTCGTATTAACCGACACGCGGTAGGGATTAAACCAGGCATGTACTTTCATCCCACGCTTATGGGCTTCGTCGAGAATAAATTGCAGCGGATCGTAACCAGGATATTCACCAATTTTGCCGGTCATTAGATCGGACCATGGCAAAATCTTCGACGGCCAAAGGGCAGTGCCGTCGGGCTTCACCTGGAAAAAGACCGTGTTAATTCCCAGTCGTTGCAAGTTTTCTAGTTTGTCGATCATCGCCTGCTGTTGCACGCGAACCCGGCTGGTGGGGTTGCTGATGTTAACCGAGGAGACGGGGGGCCAGTCGAGGCGGGACACCGTGGCCAACCAGATACCGCGCATAGGTTGCGACGATTGTTGTACGGTCGCTGGTGGTTTTGAGCCTACTGGTGGTGTCGTCATTGAATCTGGAGGCGTGCTTTTACAACTACACAGTAAAAGAGCCAGTGCAACCAGTGCCGCTGGCCTTTTAATCGCGGATTTCACAGTTCGGGAGCAGATATCCATATATGCTTATTTCCGGTAAACAGATGTGCGCTTATTCTCGTACTTATCTGGGGCAAGTCAATACGGCAATAAGTACGCAAAAGGGAGCGATTAATTTTCGCTCCCTTGTGTTATTACCACTCAGACACGGTTAGTGTTTCTTATCGTTCATCACAATATAGTGCGGTGAACGAGCACGTGGATGCAGGAAGAAGTGACCTTTCGGCGCGTTCTGGCTGTTAATTGGCTCCAGTGTAACACCTGTATTCGCTTTGCCTTTACGGTCATGAATGGCATAGAGAATAAAGGGCAGGGCAAGAACCACCAGGAAACTAACGACCAGTAATTCGACATACATATCGGTAGAGTCACCCTGGATGTTATCCGGCGGCAGGAAGGAAACAATAAACGCCATAATTGAAGTCAGCAGACCGACAATAGCCACGACCAGTTTCACCCCTTTACCACCAGGGATATTAAATGTGCGTTTTAAGTCAGGATGTTTAAGAACCAACACAATGTAGCCAATAAACAACATGAAATAAGCACACAAATAAATCACCACCGTCAGCGCCAGTGCGATCAGGAAGGACATGTTGTTACCACCACCGGTGTTGGTGAGGATGATCAACGCGATAGAGGTAATCACCAGCTGGGAAATTACCAGAGTTACCGGCACACCATTTTTGTTCATTTTAGCGAACGCGGCGGGCAGTAGATTTTTCTGCGCGGTGACATACATCCCACGAGAAGGGCCAACAATCCATGAGGCGATTTCCGCCAGAACACCCAGCAGCAGCAGGGCAGAGATAACGCGAACCGTCCACTCAATTTCCGGTGCCACATGAGACATCAGCACGGTGAATGTTTGCATTACACCTGCGGAGAGGTTGATTTCATTACCCGGAATCACCATCGCAATGGACAAACCGCCTACTGAACTTAAGCAAATCGCTGCCACCATCAGTAGTAACATTGCCAGTGGATAGTCGCGCCCGGGGTTGCTCATTTCATTGACGTGGGTCGCGGAAGCTTCTACCCCCATATAACTCAAAATGAAGGCGACAAACACAACCAAAGTGCCAACTTTCGAGAAATCAGGGAAGAAGGTTTTGGCATCCATTTCGATAGCAACCGGTGCTCCGGAGTGCAGATAAATCGCTGCTAATGCAATCAAAATAAATGCAGGCAGTAGAATACCCGCGAAGAAACCCACTTTCGCAATTCGGGCAGTATATTTAGTACCGCCAAACTGAGTTAATGCCAGCGCCCAAAGAATAATCAGCGCCGCGATAGTTTTCGTTACCGGCTCTTCATTCAGTGCTGGCCATTTCAGAATGTAGGACAGCGCCCCTAACACGAAATAGAGCATTGGAATAAAGCCAATAGCGATTTGCAGATAGCCAAATGAGATTGCAGCGAATCCCCATTTCGGCCCCAAGGTATTTGATACCCAGGCGAACACGCCACCTTCTTCCCAGCCGTCCACGGTAGCCATTTCCGCAGCACAAAGACCAACGGGAATAAACCATAAAATCCCGCCTAAGAGCAGGAAGAAGACCAATGAAAAGCCAGATGTTGCGAAGGTAGGGTATTCATAAACAGCCATTACCATCGACGCCGTGATGGCGAAGAACCCGAGTAATGTTAGCTGCTTAGCTTTACCTGTCTGTACGGATGTAGCCATATTATCCCCCTAAAACGGTTGTCCTGTGGAACCGCACCTGTTTTGCTCTGAAGTGCTTTCAGAACAATTTTTTCCGTTGCTAATGCCAGTGAACAGACTTCGGAAATTGTCCCGAAACGGGTTCGTTTCGGGACACCGTTACCGCTTAAACGTTATCAGGTATGTTTAAAGCTGTTCTGCTGGGCAATGCCCTGCAGTTTCGGGTGATCGCTGAGGTATTTCAGGGAGGCTTTGTAGTCTTCCAGTAGCAGTTCAGCGAAGTCCATTTCGAAGCCACGGCGGCACATAATGCGCATTACCACGATGTCGGTGGCTTCACCGCCGAGGGTAAATGCCGGAACCTGCCAGCCGCGCAGACGCAGACGTTCAGAGAGGTCATACAGGGTATATCCTGGATTTTCCCCGTCTTTCAGTTTGAAGCACACCGCCGGGATACCTTCATCCGGGCGACCCGTACAGATGAACTCATACGGCCCCAGTTTGGCGATTTCATCCGCCAGATAAGCAGCAACCTGGTAAGAGGCGTTCTGTACTTTGGTATAGCCTTCACGACCGAGGCGCAGGAATTCATAGTACTGGGCAATCACCTGACCTGCCGGACGGGAGAAGTTGATGGCGAAAGTACCAATCTGACCGCCGAGATAGTCAACGTTGAATATCAGTTCTTTCGGCAGCGCTTCTTCGTCACGCCAGATAACCCAGCCGCAGCCCAGCGGAGCCAGACCGAATTTATGGCCTGAAGCACTGATCGATTTCACGCGCGGCAGGCGGAAGTCCCAGACGATATCCGGCGCCACGAACGGCGCAAGG
>NZ_RHJQ01000002.1:255202-347339 GCF_004211995.1 Escherichia sp. E14S1 | reverse complement strand
TTGTTAAAGAGCAGTTGCGACACGGCTTTCAGCTCACTGTCGCGAGGTGGCGTATATTACGCTTTCCTCTTTCAGAGTCAACCCTGAATTTCAGGATTTTCTCTTCAACCGAACCGGCTGTTTGTGTGAAGTGATTCACATCTGCCGTGTCGATGGAGGCGCATTATAGGGAGTCAGCTCAGGAAGACAAGCGGAAAAATGCATTTTTATTTCAACCGCTCATCTTTTAGTCATTACACCGATTTTTGCTGCTTTTTTATCGCTTGCGGCAGGTCTGCCAGGCTATTTAACACCCAATCCGCCGCCGTTTCTGCTTCAGGGGTAATAGGTTTACCCGTACGCACCAGCACTTTTGTTCCCACGTTCGCCGCAGCCGCTGCCTGCATATCTTCTAATTTATCGCCCACCATATAAGAAGCGGCCATATCAATATGCAAATAATCGCGTGCTGACAAAAGCATCCCCGGATGTGGTTTGCGGCAATCGCAGACCTGGCGAAACTCTTCAACACTGCCCTGCGGATGATGCGGACAATAATAGATGCCATCCAGATCAACATCGCGGTCCGCCAGCGACCAGTCCATCCACTCGGTCAGCGTTTCAAACTGTGCTTCAGTAAATTTACCGCGAGCAATGCCAGACTGGTTAGTTACTACCACCAGCGCGAAGCCCATTTTTTTTAGCTCGCGCATGGCGTCAATAACACCGTCGATAAACTCAAAGTTGTCGATCTCATGGACATAGCCGTGATCGACATTAATGGTGCCATCACGGTCAAGAAAAATTGCGGGTACGCTCTTCGCCACCTTTTATAGCTCCTTAATAAGGCATGTGACGCTAGTATCGCATGTTTCGACCAGCAAGAAAGTGCTCTTCGCATAAACCTGATTGATTTAGACGTCTGGATGCCTTAACATCCATTTCATTGACGGCGATGCCCGTTCCAGGCATTCGAAATGCCACGACTAACTTAATGACGATAATAAATAATCAATGATAAAACTTTCGAATATCACCAAAGTGTTCCACCAGGGCACCCGCACCATCCAGGCGTTGAACAACGTCAGCCTGCATGTGCCAGCTGGACAAATTTATGGCGTTATCGGTGCCTCAGGCGCGGGTAAGAGTACGCTTATACGTTGTGTAAACCTGCTGGAGCGCCCAACCGAGGGTAGCGTGCTGGTCGATGGCCAGGAACTGACCACGCTGTCAGAATCTGAGTTGACTAAAGCTCGCCGCCAGATTGGTATGATTTTCCAGCATTTTAACCTGCTCTCTTCGCGTACTGTTTTTGGCAACGTGGCTCTGCCGCTGGAGCTGGACAATACGCCGAAAGACGAGATCAAACGTCGCGTGACGGAATTGCTGTCATTGGTTGGTCTTGGTGATAAGCATGATAGCTATCCGTCGAACCTTTCCGGTGGGCAGAAACAGCGTGTGGCGATTGCCCGTGCATTAGCCAGCAATCCCAAAGTATTGCTGTGTGATGAAGCCACCAGCGCGCTGGACCCGGCAACGACACGTTCTATTCTCGAACTGCTGAAAGATATCAACCGCCGTCTGGGTTTGACGATTCTGTTGATCACCCACGAAATGGACGTTGTGAAGCGCATTTGTGATTGCGTGGCGGTCATCAGCAATGGCGAACTGATCGAGCAGGACAAGGTAAGTGAAGTGTTCTCGCATCCGAAAACGCCGCTGGCGCAAAAATTTATTCAGTCGACTCTGCATCTGGATATCCCGGAAGATTACCAGGAACGTCTGCAAGCGGAGCCGTTCACTGACTGCGTGCCGATGCTGCGTCTGGAGTTTACCGGTCAGTCGGTCGATGCCCCACTGCTCTCCGAAACCGCGCGTCGTTTCAACGTTAATAACAACATTATTAGCGCGCAGATGGATTACGCCGGTGGCGTTAAGTTCGGCATCATGCTGACTGAAATGCACGGCACACAACAAGATACGCAAGCCGCCATTGCCTGGCTGCAGGAACACCATGTAAAAGTAGAGGTACTGGGTTATGTCTGAGCCGATGATGTGGCTGCTGGTTCGTGGCGTATGGGAAACGCTGGCAATGACCTTCGTATCCGGTTTTTTTGGGTTTGTGATTGGTCTGCCGGTTGGCGTTCTGCTTTATGTCACGCGTCCGGGGCAAATTATTGCTAACGCGAAGCTGTATCGTACCGTTTCTGCGATTGTGAACATTTTCCGTTCCATCCCGTTCATTATCTTGCTGGTATGGATGATTCCATTTACCCGCGTTATTGTCGGTACATCGATTGGTTTGCAGGCAGCGATTGTTCCGTTAACCGTTGGTGCAGCACCGTTTATTGCCCGCATGGTCGAGAACGCCCTGCTGGAGATCCCAACCGGGTTAATTGAAGCTTCCCGCGCAATGGGTGCCACGCCAATGCAGATCGTCCGTAAAGTGCTGTTACCGGAAGCGTTGCCAGGTCTGGTAAATGCGGCAACTATTACCCTGATTACCCTGGTCGGTTATTCCGCGATGGGTGGTGCAGTCGGTGCCGGTGGTTTAGGTCAGATTGGCTATCAATATGGTTACATCGGCTATAACGCGACTGTCATGAACACGGTACTGGTATTGCTGGTCATTCTGGTTTATTTAATTCAGTTCGCAGGCGACCGCATCGTCCGGGCTGTCACTCGCAAGTAACGTTCAACACAACATAAATAATTGAAGAAGGAATAAGGTATGGCGTTCAAATTCAAAACCTTTGCGGCAGTGGGAGCCCTGATTGGATCACTGGCACTGGTAGGCTGCGGCCAGGATGAAAAAGATCCGAACCACATTAAAGTTGGCGTGATTGTTGGTGCCGAACAGCAGGTTGCAGAAGTCGCGCAGAAAGTTGCGAAAGACAAATATGGCCTGGACGTTGAGCTGGTAACCTTCAACGACTATGTTCTGCCAAACGAAGCATTGAGCAAAGGCGATATCGACGCCAACGCCTTCCAGCACAAACCGTATCTTGATCAGCAACTGAAAGATCGTGGCTACAAACTGGTCGCAGTAGGCAACACTTTTGTTTATCCGATTGCTGGTTACTCCAAGAAAATCAAATCACTGGATGAACTGCAGGATGGTTCGCAGGTTGCCGTGCCAAACGACCCAACTAACCTTGGTCGTTCACTGCTGCTGCTGCAAAAAGTGGGCTTGATCAAACTGAAAGATGGCGTTGGCCTGCTGCCGACCGTTCTTGATGTTGTTGAGAACCCAAAAAATCTGAAAATTGTTGAACTGGAAGCACCGCAGTTGCCGCGTTCTCTGGATGATGCCCAAATTGAGCTGGCGGTTATCAATACCACTTATGCCAGCCAGATTGGTCTGACTCCGGCGAAAGACGGTATCTTTGTCGAAGATAAAGAGTCCCCGTACGTAAACCTGATCGTAACGCGTGAAGACAACAAAGACGCCGAGAACGTGAAGAAATTCGTTCAGGCTTATCAGTCTGACGAAGTTTACGAAGCAGCAAACAAAGTGTTTAACGGCGGCGCTGTTAAAGGCTGGTAATTTTTAGGCTGTTTCCACAATTTGTAATATCATTCAGGATGGGCGCTTGCCCGTCTTGTCATTTTTACAAGCTCCTGATTCAATATTGACGTTTTGATCATACATTGAGGAAATACTATGCGTGCTTTACCGATCTGTTTAGTAGCACTCATGCTAAGCGGCTGTTCCATGTTAAGCAGATCCCCTGTCGAACCCGTTCAAAGCACTGCACCCCAGCCGAAAGCGGAGCCAGCAAAACCGAAAGCGCCGCGCGCCACACCGGTCCGAATTTATACCAATGCAGAAGAATTAGTCGGCAAACCGTTCCGCGATCTCGGTGAAGTCAGTGGCGACTCTTGCCAGGCCTCTAATCAGGACTCTCCGCCAAGCATTCCAACCGCGCGTAAGCGGATGCAAATCAACGCCTCTAAAATGAAAGCCAATGCGGTATTACTGCATAGCTGCGAAGTCACCAGCGGTACGCCAGGCTGCTATCGTCAGGCTGTATGTATCGGTTCTGCGCTTAACATTACGGCGAAATGAGCAGTTTCCAGTTCGAGCAAATAGGCGTTATTCGCTCGCCCTATAAAGAAAAATTCGCCGTTCCGCGCCAGCCAGGTCTGGTAAAAAGCGCCAACGGCGAACTGCATCTCATTGCTCCCTACAACCAGGCCGACGCCGTGCGCGGCCTGGAAGCGTTCAGCCATTTATGGATCCTTTTCGTCTTTCATCAAACGATGGAAGGCGGCTGGCGCCCAACTGTGCGTCCGCCTCGTCTTGGTGGTAATGCCAGAATGGGCGTTTTCGCCACACGCTCTACTTTCCGTCCTAATCCGATTGGTATGTCGCTGGTAGAGCTGAAAGAGGTTGTTTGCCATAAAGACAGCGTGATTCTGAAGCTTGGCAGTCTGGATCTGGTCGATGGGACGCCAGTGGTGGATATCAAACCGTATCTCCCCTTTGCCGAATCGCTTCCCGATGCCAGCGCCAGCTATGCGCAAAATGCGCCAGCGGCAGAAATGGCGGTGAGCTTTACCGCAGAGGTCGAAAAGCAGCTTTTGACACTGGAGAAGCGTTATCCGCAGTTAACGCTGTTTATCCGCGAAGTACTGGCGCAGGACCCGCGCCCGGCCTATCGTAAAGGTGAGGAAACGGGCAAAACCTATGCCGTCTGGCTGCATGATTTTAACGTTCGCTGGCGCGTCACCGACGCAGGTTTTGAAGTCTTTGCGCTGGAACCGCGTTAAATTCACGCCCTTCTCTTTTGACATTTCTTTTGCACTGGTAAACTAAATCACTTTTTTTGTCCCAGGCTCGCCTTGAGCCTGTTCTACCTTCCAACTGGAACCGTAACAACATGCGTACTAGCCAATACCTGCTCTCCACTCTCAAGGAGACACCTGCCGACGCCGAGGTGATCAGCCATCAGCTGATGCTGCGCGCCGGGATGATCCGCAAGCTGGCCTCCGGGTTATATACCTGGCTGCCGACCGGCGTGCGCGTTCTGAAAAAAGTCGAAAACATCGTGCGTGAAGAGATGAACAACGCCGGTGCGATCGAGGTGTCGATGCCGGTGGTTCAGCCAGCCGATTTGTGGCAAGAGAGTGGTCGTTGGGAACAGTACGGTCCGGAACTGCTGCGTTTTGTTGACCGTGGCGAGCGTCCGTTCGTACTCGGCCCAACTCATGAAGAAGTTATCACTGACCTGATTCGTAACGAGCTTAGCTCTTACAAACAGCTGCCGCTGAACTTCTATCAGATCCAGACCAAGTTCCGCGATGAAGTGCGTCCGCGTTTCGGCGTCATGCGTTCCCGCGAATTCCTGATGAAAGATGCTTACTCTTTCCATACTTCTCAGGAATCCCTACAGGAAACCTACGATGCAATGTATGCGGCCTACAGCAAAATCTTCAGCCGCATGGGGCTGGATTTCCGCGCCGTACAGGCCGACACCGGTTCTATCGGCGGTAGCGCCTCTCACGAATTCCAGGTGCTGGCGCAGAGCGGTGAAGACGATGTGGTCTTCTCCGACACCTCTGACTATGCAGCGAACATTGAACTGGCAGAAGCTATCGCGCCGAAAGAACCGCGCGCTGCTGCTACCCAAGAGATGACGCTGGTTGATACGCCGAACGCGAAAACCATCGCGGAACTGGTTGAACAGTTCAATCTGCCGATTGAGAAAACGGTTAAGACTCTGCTGGTTAAAGCGGTTGAAGGCAGTAGCTTCCCGCTGGTTGCGCTGCTGGTGCGCGGTGATCACGAGCTGAACGAAGTTAAAGCAGAAAAACTGCCGCAGGTTGCAAGCCCGCTGACTTTTGCGACTGAAGAAGAAATTCGTGCCGTGGTTAAAGCCGGCCCGGGTTCACTGGGTCCGGTAAACATGCCGATTCCGGTAGTGATTGACCGCACCGTTGCGGCGATGAGTGATTTCGCTGCTGGTGCTAACATCGATGGTAAACACTACTTCGGTATCAACTGGGATCGCGATGTCGCTACCCCGGAAATTGCGGATATCCGCAACGTGGTGGCGGGCGATCCAAGCCCGGATGGTCAGGGTACGCTGCTGATCAAACGTGGTATCGAAGTCGGTCACATCTTCCAGCTGGGTACCAAGTACTCCGAAGCACTGAAAGCCTCCGTACAGGGTGAAGATGGCCGTAACCAAATCCTGACAATGGGTTGCTACGGTATCGGGGTAACGCGTGTAGTAGCTGCGGCGATTGAGCAAAACTATGACGAACGCGGCATCGTATGGCCTGACGCGATTGCGCCGTTCCAGGTGGCGATTCTGCCGATGAACATGCACAAATCCTTCCGCGTACAGGAACTGGCCGAGAAACTGTACAGCGAGCTGCGCGCGCAAGGTATCGAAGTGCTGCTGGATGACCGCAAAGAGCGTCCAGGCGTGATGTTTGCTGATATGGAACTGATCGGTATTCCGCACACTATTGTGCTGGGCGACCGTAACCTCGACAACGACGATATCGAATATAAATATCGTCGTAACGGCGAGAAACAGTTAATTAAGACTGGTGACATCGTCGATTATCTGGTGAAACAGATTAAAGGCTGATGCCAGAAAGGGTCCTGATTTCAGGGCCCTTTTTTACATGGATTGTATAAAATGGATAAACCAAAGGCGCACTACCGCCTGCTTCTCCCCTGCTTTATTTTGCTTTCAGCCTGTACCGTTGATATCAGCCAGCCGGGTTCATCAGCCACAGCGGTGGATGCCGAGGCAAAAACATGGGCAGTTAAATTCCAGCATCAAAGCTCTTTTACCGAACAAGCAATAATTGAAATAACCGAGCCTGACCTCAAACCCGGCGATTTACTGTTCTCCTCAAGCCTTGGGGTAACCTCATTTGGTATCCGCGTCTTCAGCACTTCCTCTGTGAGTCACGTTGCAATCTATCTGGGTGATAATAACATTGCAGAAGCGACAGGCGCTGGCGTCCAGATTGTTTCCCTGAAAAAAGCCATGAAGCACAGTGATAAGCTTTTCGTTTTACGAGTCCCGGACCTTACCCCGCAACAAGCCACAGAAATCACCGCGTTCGCCAACAAAATCAAAGATAGCGGGTATAACTATCGCGGCATTGTCGAGTTCATTCCATTTATGGTGACCCGCCAGATGTGCTCACTAAATCCGTTCTCCGAGGATTTTCGCCAACAGTGCGTCAGCGGCCTGGCGAAAGCACAGTTAAGCAGTGTGGGCGAAGGAGACAAAAAGTCGTGGTTTTGTTCGGAATTTGTCACTGATGCTTTTGCCAAAGCCGGGCATCCGCTTACGCTGGCGCAGTCAGGTTGGATTAGCCCTGCCGATCTGATGCATATGCGTACTGGTGATGTCTCTGCGTTTAAGCCAGAAACGCAGTTACAGTATGTTGGGCACCTGAAGCCTGGGATTTATATCAAGGCGGGTCGCTTTGTTGGGCTGACCAAGTGATAAAAGCCAGCCTCGTGTGCAAAATGCCGGATGCGGCGTGAACGCCTTATCCGGCCAACAAATCGTGCCAATTCAAAATATTGCATTATATGCTGTAGGCCTGATAAGCGCAGCGCATCAGGCATTTTTTCGTTTGTTTCTGTCTCAAGACGGGTTACAGCCCCAAACTACTGCAATCCTTGTTCGGGTAAAATTTACCCGCCGTATCGGGCGCTAATAATTTGGTCGGCGCACCGGTATCCGGATTAACCTCCAGCGTAAAGTGACCTTCAACTGACAATAACACCGGTTTTTCACTGTTACCACGAGCCGCCAGATAGCCACGCTCCAGCTCTGCGTTATTCGCCACCATAAAACGTTTTCCGGTCGCGCAATCAGTAAAAGTTGCTGCGTCTGCCATATAGAAATACATGCCACGCAGGGTCATCGGCGTCATTGGCATGCTCGATTTTGCCGGTTCCAGCGTGTAGTTGAACTGCGATTCAATCGGATTGCCTTCGCGATCGAGCATCTCCAGCGCATCCCCTTTCGCCCGATAATATGACTTTTCGCCTTTACTGTCGGTTAATACCAGCTTGTCGGCAGTTCGCGCCCATGTACCGTAAGAGGCAAAGGATGAAGGCTCTTCACGAGCGCCAAGATAGCGTTCGTTCATCACCCAGGTTCCATCTTTTTCGAGGAACAGAGAGGTTTCGATCCCTTCGCAATCGGCACACGGCAGCACGCCGCGCCAACTTTGCGGCATCGGTTTCAGTTCGGCAGCCTGCGCCGGAGAAAGCGTATCGACTTCGGCCCGATTGTTACATCCCATCAGAGTAAAGAGGCTGATTACAGCCATCGCTGTCACTATCGCTTTTCTCACCATCCATTCCTTCTTTTTACTCCCGACCGCTGCGCACTTTGCCGCGCATCGCCTTCACGCTTGATTTTTGTGCCTTCGATGCCAGCCTGCGCTCTTTTGATGCGCGGGTGGGCCGCGTGGGTCGTCGGGCTTTTTGTTCTGTTGTTAATTCTTTAATCACTGCCACCAACCGGGCCAGCGCCGCTTCGCGGTTGAGCTCCTGACTACGGTATTCCTGCGCCTTAATGACAATCACGCCATCGCTGCTGATTAAATGATGGCTGGCGGCGAGCAGGCGCTCTTTGTAATACTCTGGCAGGCTGGACGCCCGAATGTCAAAACGCAGATGAATGGCCGTTGAGGTCTTATTGACATGCTGCCCACCCGCGCCCTGTGCACGAATAGCAGTGATCTCAAGCTCGTCATCGGGGATAGCAACATGTCGGGAAATCACAATCATGAAGGTTGTTGCCAGGCAGTTAAGTTCACTTCCAGATTATTCTTATCATCCGATAACCAGATCACGCCATCCTGAATCGTTGCCTGCAGCGTCATGGTACGATCGGCAAAGGCACTCACTTTCGCCAGCTGCTCGTCGTCCAGATACCAGACGGAAAGATTGGCAAACTGCGCACATTTGCTCTGATTTTGCTGCCACCAGATTTGCGCCGCCCGACTATTATAGGCAAACAGCGCCACTTCTGCGGCCTGGGTGCAGGCTTTCTTAATCCGTCGCTCATCCGGCAGCCCCAGTTCAATCCACAAATCAATGCCCAGGTGATCGTTACGCAGCCACGCTTCCGGCTCATCATCGGCACACAAACCTCGGGTAAATTGCAGACGTTCATCAGCATATTTCAGCCACGCCAGCAGGCGCAGCATCATGCGCTCCTGGGTTTCTGAAGGATGGCGCGCCAGCGTCAGAGAGGCATCGAGAAACTGGTTGCGGTCGAGATCGGCCACATTAACCGTCGCTTTATAAATTGTCGCTTTAAGCGCCATAAGAAAACTCCTTTCGAATCAGGAGGCCATTGTAACGGAATACGTGCAGTTGCGGCGCTGATATTGCAGAAATGAGTGTGGTATAGTCACCTTGCGAAACAGAGTTTATCTTCGTAGGCTTAGACTTGCATCCACGGTTAAGTCAGAGTGCTGACAGGAGGGCATGTGGAAAAATATTGTGAGTTAATACGCAAGCGGTACGCGGAAATCGCCAGCGGAGACTTAGGATACGTTCCGGACGCGCTGGGCTGCGTTTTGAAAGTGCTGAATGAAATGGCTGCCGACGACGCCCTTTCTGAGGCTGTCAGGGAAAAAGCAGCATACGCTGCGGCAAACTTACTGGTGAGCGATTATGTCAATGAATGATACGTATCAACCAATCAATTGTGATGATTACGATAATCTTGAGCTCGCCTGCCAGCATCATTTAATGCTGACACTTGAGCTGAAAGATGGCGAAAAATTGCAGGCGAAGGCCAGCGATTTAGTCTCCCGCAAAAATGTGGAGTATCTGGTCGTCGAGGCCGCTGGCGAAACCCGCGAGCTACGTCTGGATAAAATTACCAGCTTTAGCCACCCGGAAATCGGTACGGTGGTGGTGAGCGAGTCCTGATTGACTTTCGCCGGATGCGACGTTTGAAGCGTCTTATCCGGCTTTCACTTAACTAAGTGTTTTCTGCCAGATAAAACTTACGCCATTCTCACCTTCAGCCACACCTTCTTGCGTCACAAATACCCCTGCCGCCGCAATCAGCGTTTCGCCATAAAACAGCAGTGGCGTGGTGTCACGTAGCCACGGCGGCACGCCCAGCTCTTGCCAGATTTTCTTCAGCTTACGTCCGCCGTTGCGCCCGACAATATGCAGCAATCCTGGCGCTTTGAAACGCACGCTGACCGCTTCGTCTGCACGCGGAGAGCGAATATCGCCTCCCGCAGTAAGCTGTACACTTCCCAGCCCCGCCGGTAATTCCAGCGGTTGTAGCCACGTCTGCCACGGCACAATGGTTTCGCTTTGCCCGGCGACGGATTTAATCCACCACAATTGCGACTGATAGCGGCGGATTTCAAACGCGCCAAAACGTAAACAGGGGGAAGCATCTTCCCGCGCCAGCGCCACTTCCTGCCAGATCCGCCCCAGCGCGTCGCGGGAAGGCATTGGGGCATTCAGCCCTGCCAGCCAGCGGCGGATAATCGCGGCGCGACGGGCATCACTCATCGCCAGCATTGGCGCAATCTGCAGCGTCCTTTGCGGCGTTTGGCAGTGCGCTAAATCATCCGCCAGCAGTTCATCCAGCAGGCTCTCTTGTTCGGCGCAAAGTGCGGCACTTCGGGCCGTCGCTTCGGCAAAATGTGGCCAACGCTGCTGCAATAACGGCACCACGCGCAGGCGCAGGAAGTTACGATCGTAGGAATCGTCCTGATTACTTTCGTCTTCAATCCAGCGTAAACCATGTGCCAATGCCCACTGCGCCAGTTCTCCCCGCGTACGGGCGAGCAACGGACGGATAAGCCGCGTTCCGGCAAACTCCGAGACTTCCCCCATAGCCGAAAGCCCGGCGGGGCCGCTTCCGCGTTTTAGCGCCAGCAGAAAGGTTTCACATTGATCGTCAAGATGTTGCGCTGTGACCAGCACTTCGCCAGGTAACAAGGTGCGGGCAAATGCCTGATAACGCGCCTGCCGTGCCTGGGCCTCAATGCCTAACCCCTCTTGCGCAAGCTGCACACGCTCAACCACCAGCGGCACCTGCCACTGCTGGCAGATATTTTCACAATGTTTCACCCAGGCATCAGCATTGGCACTTAACCCATGATGCACATGGATAGCGCGCAAAGCGACGCCCGGATTTTCCGCCCGCCACTGCACCAGTTGATGCAGCAGAACGGTAGAGTCAAGCCCGCCGCTAAAGGCCGCCAGAATCTGGCGTGAGGTGAGAAGTTGTGTATTCAGTGTGAGTGTCATGATAGCGCGATTTTACAGTAGCGATGCCCGGCACGTTACCGGGCAAATGCAGTAATGACAAGCCTTACTGCTCATACAGTTCCAGCGGCAGTCCGTCAGGGTCGTTAAAGAACGTGAAGCGTTTTTGCGTGTATGGATCGACACGTATCGCTTCACATTTCACGTTATTGCTTTCCAGGTGCGCCACTGCCGTATCGATATCATCAACGCTAAAAGCCAGATGGCGCAGGCCGCAGGCTTCCGGTCGACTGGGTCGTTGCGGCGGAAACGGAAATGAGAAAAGCTCAATCACGTACTGCCCGTTAAGTGCCAAATCCCCTTTCCACGAATCTCGCGCTTCACGATAGACTTCGCTTTGCAACGTGAAGCCGAGAATGTCGCAGTAAAAAGCTTTGCTCACCGCATAATCCGTCGCAATAATCGCAATATGGTGAACCTGTTTTAACCCCAACATAGAATCTCCTGCATTGATATGATACGCACGTGCATCGCTATATATTGATAATACGCACAAATTACAGGAAAGATGAATCAGACATTTACACTGACTTTAAAACAACATCTCAAACGCCTGTAATAGCGGTTGAGATGCGGTTTGGTGAAGCGCTTTGCGGGAGATTACTCTGCGCTATTCTTGCTAACACTCTCGGCAATGCGGCGCAAATATTCGTTATTCTTAAACGCTATCATAATTAATTCGAAAGTCATACGACAGCTTATAAGACCAATGACGGTATAAGCTAACCCTAAAATAATGTTTCCGCTAAATATGGAGAAGACGCCGCCTATCAGTGTCAGCACCATAGCCAGCCAGTAAAAAAACACCAGAACACGCGGCATAAGAAGATGATCAAATCCTAAAATTGCTTTCATATTTTATCCTTAAAAATTCTATGAGATTGATAAATTTATATTATTTTTGACCACTGTGTATATTGGTATATGCCTCCGAAATCGGAGTTATCAACAGGAGTTCAAGAATTTTATGGCAGGAGAAAACGAAAGTAAGATTATCTAAATGTAATTTATAATATGACTAAATAAACTACATAGAAAAAAAGGCCACCGAAGTGACCCTTTTTCAGAACTTTTGCGAATTACGCGTAACCGTAGCTCATCAGGCGCTGATAACGACGATTTTTTAAATCTTCAGTGCTTAACACGTCGAGATCGGCCAGATCCGCCAGCAGTTGCGCTTTCAAAGACGCCGCCATCGCTTCCGGGTTACGGTGAGCGCCGCCCAGCGGTTCCGGGATGATGGAGTCGATCAGTTTCAGTTCTTTCAGGCGCGGAGCGATGATACCCATCGCTTCAGCCGCCAGCGGCGCTTTGTCGGCGCTCTTCCACAGAATGGACGCACAACCTTCCGGCGAGATAACGGAATAGGTGCTGTATTGCAGCATATTCACTTTATCGCCCACGCCAATCGCCAGCGCGCCGCCAGAACCACCTTCACCGATAACGGTACAAATAGTCGGTACACTAAGGCGAGACATTTCACGCAGGTTGCGCGCGATGGCTTCAGACTGACCGCGTTCTTCTGCGCCCACGCCCGGATAAGCTCCAGGAGTGTCGATAAAGGTGATGATTGGCATCTTAAAGCGTTCAGCCATTTGCATCAGACGCAGAGCTTTGCGGTAACCTTCTGGTGCTGGCATACCAAAGTTACGGCGAATTTTTTCTTTGGTTTCACGACCTTTCTGATGACCAATGATCATCACCGGACGACCGTCAAGACGTGCGATACCACCGACGATAGCTTTGTCATCTGCATACGCACGATCACCAGCCAGTTCGTCAAATTCATCAAATGCCAGGCGAACGTAATCCAGGGTATAAGGGCGCTGTGGATGGCGTGCCAGTTGGGCAATCTGCCATGCGCCGAGATCGGCGAAGATTTTACGTGTCAGTTCTACGCTTTTTTCACGCAGACGATGCACTTCTTCATCGATGTTAATATCCAGTTTCTCGTCCTGACGGCTAACCGCAGTCAGAGAATCGATTTTCGCTTCCAGCTCTGCAATCGGCTGTTCAAAATCAAGGAAATTCAGACTCATAGTATTCCTGTATTAGTCAAACTCCAGTTCCACCTGCTCCGAACCAATGAGGCCACGGAGATCGTTTAACAAACGATCGCTCGGAGAGACACGCCACGTCGCGCCAAAACGCAACCGCGCGCGTGCATCCGCCCTCTGATAGTAGAGATGTACTGGAATTGTCCCAGAGCGGTGGGGTTCCAGAGACTGACGGAGTCGGTTTAAAAGCTGGTCATCAATTTGCCTGTCCGTCAGCGAGATAGCAAGCCCGCGAGCATATTTTTCCCGGGCTTCGTCAATATCCATCACTTCGCGAGCGGTCATTTTAAGCCCACCGCTGAAGTCATCAAAGCTGACCTGTCCGCTGACGATAAGTATGCGGTCTTTTTCCAGCAATTGCTGGTATTTATCCAGGGCGTCTGTAAACAACATCACTTCCAGGCGCCCGGAACGGTCATCCAGCGTGCAGATACCGATACGATTGCCGCGCTTGGTGACCATAACCCGCGCGGCAACAACGAGCCCCGCAGCCGTGGTGACTTTACCACGTTCTGTCGGGTGCATGTCTTTCAGCCTTACGCCTCCGACATAACGCTCAATCTCTTTTAAATACTGATTGATGGGGTGGCCCGTCAGGTACAGCCCCAACGTTTCACGTTCCCCATCTAACACCACCTGCTCCGGCCAAGGCTGGCAGCTGGCGTAGGATTGTTCAATTTGTTCCGGCTCTTCGGCCAGCACGCCGAACATATCGGCCTGACCGATGGCTTCCGCTTTCGCGTGTTGATCTGCCGCTTTTAACGCATCGCCCAGCGAGTTCATCAGCGCCGCGCGGTGTGGACCCAGACGGTCAAACGCCCCGGACATGATCAGTTTTTCCAGCACTCGCCGGTTTAACTTTTTGGTGTCGGTACGAGCGCAGAGATCAAACAGTTCGCGGAAATAGCCGCCTTTATTTCGGGCTTCGATGATGGCCTCAATCGGACCTTCACCTACCCCTTTGATCGCGCCAATACCATACACGATTTCGCCGTCGTCGTTGACGTGGAAATGGTAAAGACCGGAGTTTATATCTGGTGGCAGGATTTTCAGCCCCATCCGCCAGCACTCATCCACCAGGCCCACCACCTTCTCGGTATTGTCCATATCGGCGGTCATTACCGCCGCCATAAACTCCGCCGGATAGTGCGCTTTCAGCCATAACGTTTGATATGACACCAAAGCATAGGCCGCAGAGTGCGATTTGTTAAATCCGTAACCGGCGAATTTCTCCACCAGATCGAAGATTTTCATCGCCAGTTCGGCGTTGATCCCGTTCTTTTCTGCACCTTCAGCAAATACAGAACGCTGCTTAGCCATCTCTTCCGGCTTTTTCTTACCCATCGCACGACGCAGCATATCCGCGCCACCGAGGGTATAACCAGAAAGCACCTGGGCAATCTGCATGACCTGTTCCTGATACAGGATGATGCCGTAGGTTGGCTCCAGTACCGGTTTCAGGCTTTCATGCTGCCATTGCACGTCCGGGTAGGAAATCTCTTCGCGACCATGTTTACGGTCGATAAAGTTATCCACCATCCCTGATTGCAACGGGCCGGGGCGGAACAGTGCCACCAGTGCGATCATATCTTCGAAGCAGTCAGGTTGCAGACGCTTGATCAGGTCCTTCATGCCGCGCGATTCAAGCTGGAATACCGCCGTGGTTTCCGAGCGTTGCAGCATGTCGAAGCTTTTCTTATCATCCAGCGGGATCGCGGCGATATCCAGCGGCGGCTCGCCATTCTTCGCTCGCCGCTTGTTGATCATCTCCAGCGCCCAGTTGATGATGGTGAGCGTACGCAAACCGAGGAAGTCGAACTTCACCAGCCCGGCGTATTCAACGTCGCTTTTATCAAACTGGGTGACCGGATGTTTGCCCTCTTCATCGCAATAAAGTGGCGCAAAATCAGTAATTTTTGTCGGCGCGATAACCACCCCACCGGCGTGCTTACCGGCATTACGGGTGACCCCTTCCAGTTTGCGCGCCATGTCGATCAGCGCCTTAACTTCTTCATCCGCTTCGTAGATTTCCGGCAGCTGTGGCTCAGCTTCAAACGCTTTTGCCAGCGTCATTCCCGGATCGGGCGGGATCAGTTTCGAGATACGGTCGACAAAGCCGTACGGATGCCCCAGCACGCGGCCTACGTCGCGGATCACCGCTTTCGCCGCCATCGTACCGAAGGTGATGATCTGCGATACCGCATCACGACCGTACATGTCTGCCACGTGTTCGATCACCTGATCGCGTTTCTCCATACAGAAGTCAACGTCAAAGTCAGGCATGGAGACACGTTCCGGGTTAAGGAAACGTTCGAACAGCAGGTCAAATTCCAGCGGATCGAGGTCGGTGATTTTCAGCGCGTAGGCCACCAGTGACCCTGCACCGGATCCACGGCCCGGCCCTACCGGTACGCCGTTATCTTTCGACCACTGGATAAATTCCATAACGATGAGGAAGTAGCCCGGGAAGCCCATCTGGTTGATAACCTGAAGTTCAGTCTCCAGACGCTCGTCATATTCCGGGCGGCGCTTAACACGTTCTTCTTCATCAGGGAATAAAAATGCCAGACGCTCTTCCAGCCCCTCTTTTGCACGCTTGACCAGATAATCTTCAGTACTCATGTCCCCGGTCGGGAACTGCGGCAGGAAGTATTCACCAAGACGCACAGTCACGTTACAACGTTTGGCGATCTCAACGGTGTTGGCAAGGGCTTCGGGGATGTCGGCAAACAGCTCGCACATCTCCTCTTCGCTACGCATATATTGCTGCGGCGAATAGTTACGTGGGCGTTTGGGATCGTCGAGGGTAAAACCGTCATGAATCGCGACGCGGATTTCGTGTGCGTCAAAGTCGCTGCTGTCGATAAAGCGCACGTCGTTGGTCGCCACGACGGGCAAACCGCGCGCTTCCGCCAGTTCCACCGCCGCGTGCAAATAGCTTTCTTCGTCCGGCCTTCCGGTGCGAATCAGTTCGAGAAAATAGCGATCCGGGAAGTGTTCTTCATAAAACGCGACACACTCATCTACCAGCGCGCTGTTACCACGCAAAAGACTGCGTCCGACGTCGCCCATGCGCCCGCCAGAGAGCAAAATCAGCCCTTCGTTTAATTCGATAAGCCAGTCGCGATCGATGATCGGTCCGGCGGCACCGTAACCGCGCTGATACGCTTTTGAGATCAGCAACGTCAGATTCTGATAGCCGGTATTGTTCGCCGCCAGCACCGTCAGGTGGGTTAACTCATCACCCAATAAGTCGCACTGGACATTAAAATCCGCCCCGACGATGGGCTTAATCCCTGCGCCATGTCCCGCTCCGTAGAACTTCACCAGACCGCAAAGGTTGGTGAAATCGGTGATCGCCAGCGCAGGCATACCCAACGCCGCCGCCTTTTTTACCAGCGGCGCGGTTTTGGCCAGGCCATCGATCATCGAGTAGTCGCTGTGCACCCGCAGGTGTACGAAACGTGGTTCAGACATCTTCAGATTCCGGTTTACTTAATCTCGACACAAGAATCAGGACGCAAGTCCCAGTGCGCGTTTGACAGGCCCAAAGCTGCGACGATGATGTTCAGTCGCGCCATATTCAGCCAGTTTTTCCAGATGAAAAGCGGTTGGATACCCTTT
The DNA here is from genome assembly GCF_004211995.1 of Escherichia sp. E14S1. Classification (NCBI taxonomy): domain Bacteria; kingdom Pseudomonadati; phylum Pseudomonadota; class Gammaproteobacteria; order Enterobacterales; family Enterobacteriaceae; genus Escherichia; species Escherichia sp. E14S1. Next base: position 330,380 of record NZ_RHJQ01000002.1, on the reverse strand, counting down.
GTGTTGGGCAAAGCCATATTGTGGATAAACGATGTCCAGCGCCGCCATTTCAGCGTCGCGCGTCACTTTCGCCAGGATAGACGCAGCACTGATTTCCGGTACGCGGCTATCGCCTTTAACTACAGCCATCGACGGCATCGGTAATTTCGGGCAGCGGTTACCATCAACCAACACATATTCCGGCGCAATATGCAGCCCAGCGACGGCACGCTGCATCGCCAGCATGGTCGCGTGTAAAATATTCAGTTCGTCGATTTCATGAGGTTCCGCACGGCCCAGGCTCCAGCTTAACGCTTTCTCTTTGATCTCTTCACAGAGCGCAAGACGACGTTTTTCACTTAGCTTTTTGGAATCATTCAACCCGACAATCGGGCGCGCCGGATCGAGGATCACGGCAGCGGTAACGACCGCGCCAACCAACGGCCCGCGCCCAACTTCATCCACACCTGCAACCAGATTCGTGTGCGGATAGACAAATTCGATCATTGTGCTAACTCCAGAACGGCTTGTGCCGCCTGCTCATCGGCATTGCAGCGGATCTGCTGATGCAACTCGCGGAAGGTGTCGTGCATCGCGTGGCTGGTTTTCCCGTTCGCCAACAGCGGTAACAGCGACTCAGCCAGTTTTTGCGGCTCACACTCTTCCTGCAATAATTCTTTAACTAACTCTCTGCCCGCCAGCAGGTTTGGCAGCGAGACATAATCGGTTTTCACCAGCCGCTTCGCCAACCAGAAGGTGAAAGGCTTCATGCGATACCCCACCACCATCGGGCATTTCGCCAGCATGCACTCCAGTGCAGCCGTACCCGATGCCAATAGCGCCGCATCGCTGGCGACCATCGCCTCACGGCCCATTCCATCCAGCATATGAACCGACAGGTCTGGCGCGACTTCAGCTTTGATGCGTTCAAACTGCTCACGGCGTTTGGCATTTACCAGCGGCACCACGATCTCCAGCTCAGGGTACGTCTGGCGCAAAAGCTGGGCAGTTTTCAGGAAATCGGCGCTAAGCATCTCAACTTCCGCGCCACGACTTCCCGGCAACAGCGCCAGACAGTGGGCATCGTGAGGGATCCCCAGCACATCACGCGCGGCGTTTTTATCTGGATCTAACGGCATGGCATCAGCCATGGTGTGACCGATAAAACGGCACGGCACGTTATATTTGTCATAAAACGCTTTTTCGAAAGGCAGAAATGCGAGCACCAGATCGGTGGCTCTGCCTATTTTGAAAACGCGTTTCTGTCGCCACGCCCAGACGGACGGACTGACATAATGAATGGTTTTGATACCCTGCTTTTTAAGGTTACCTTCAAGGGTAATATTGAAGTCAGGCGCATCAATACCGACAAAAACATCTGGCTTCAGTTCGCCAAAACGCTTTGTCAGATCGGCACGAATATGCAGTAAGCGACGCAGACGCCCGAGCACTTCAACAATGCCCATCACCGCCAGCTCTTCCATTTCGTACCAGGCTTCGCAACCTTCGCCTTGCATTCGTGGCCCGGCAACACCAACAAAGCGGGCATTGGGCACACGTTCTTTCAGAGCACGGATTAAACCGGCCCCCAGGATATCGCCGGAGGTTTCTCCGGCGACCAGGGCAATCGTTAATGGACGCTGTTCAGTCATTAACGAATCAGACCGCGCGTTGAGCGTGCAAAGAAATCGGTAAACGCTTTCACTTCCGGATATGTTTCCGCCAGTTCAGCAATTTCCGGTTTCACTTCATCGAGCGTTTTACCGCTGCGATAAATCAGCTTATACGCATTGCGGATAGCGGTAATCGCCTCACGGCTGAATCCGCGGCGCTTCAGCCCTTCGATATTGACACCGAACGGTGTTGCATGGTTACCCTGCGCAATGACATAAGGAGGGACGTCCTGCGCCACACCAGAGCAACCGCCTACCATCACGTGCGCACCAATGATGCAGAACTGATGGACTGCGGTCATGCCGCCGATGATCGCGAAGTCGTCTACCGATACGTGACCCGCCAGCGTTGCGTTGTTGGCGAGAATGCAGCGGTTACCTACCGTACAATCGTGCGCAATGTGCGCGTTGATCATCAGTAAGTTGTCGCTGCCCACCTTCGTCAATCCACCGCCCTGGACCGTGCCACGATGAATGGTGACGCTTTCGCGAATGCGGTTACGATCGCCAATTTCCACGCGGGTCGGTTCGCCAGCATATTTCAGATCCTGGTTAACTTCACCGATGGAGGCGAACTGATAAATCTCATTGTCGCGGCCAATTTTAGTATGACCATTCACGACAACGTGAGATTTCAGTACGGTACCCTCACCAATTTCGACATGGGGTCCAACGATACAAAAAGGACCAATGTGGGCGTTAGCGCCAATCGACGCGCCCTCTTCCACAATGGCAGTTGGATGCACAAAGGCGGATTTATCAATCACGTATCAGGCCTCCCGGCTACGAGCACACATCATCGTTGCTTCGCAAACTACTTTACCGTCGACCAGAGCAACCCCTTTAAAACGGGTCAGGCCGCGGCGCGTTTTTTCGAAAGTGACTTCCATGATCATTTGATCGCCTGGCACGACCGGGCGCTTGAAGCGCGCTTCGTCAATACCGGCGAAGTAGTACAGCTCACCCGGTTCCAGTTTTCCTACGCTTTTAAACGCCAGAATACCTGTTGCCTGTGCCATAGCTTCCAGAATCAGCACACCCGGGAAAATCGGTTTTCCAGGGAAATGGCCCTGGAAGAATGGCTCATTGACAGAGACATTTTTTACTGCGCGCAGAAAACGACCTTCTTCAAAATCCAGCACGCGATCCACCAGTAAGAACGGAAAACGGTGCGGCAGAAGTTCTAAAATCTCTTCAATCTGCAGAGTATGAGTGTTAGTAGTCAAGATACTCTTCCTGTCAAAATATAAGAAACGACAATAATAACACGGCCTGCCGCAATCGTAAGAATGAGACAGGCCGTAAAGTTTGGCGAACAAAAGATGGAACGTTAGTCTTGTTGATTAACCTTGCGCTCAAGCGACTTCAGACGCTTGCTCATGTCATCAATGTTCATCACCAGTGCAGCGGTTTTGCGCCAGACTTTGTTGGGTTGCAGCGGAATGCCTGAGGAATAGACGCCTGGTTCAGTGATGGGACGCATCACCATACCCATGCCCGTAACCGTCACTTTATCGCATATTTCCATATGCCCGTTGATTACGCTGGCACCGCCGATCATGCAGTAACGACCAATTTTCAGGCTGCCCGCCATAATGACGCCACCGGCAACCGCCGTATTGTCGCCAATCACGACGTTATGTGCAATCTGGCACTGGTTATCAATGATCACGCCATTGCCAATAACGGTGTCGTCCAGCGCACCGCGATCGATGGTGGTACATGCGCCGATCTCCACGCGATCGCCAATAATTACGCGACCAATCTGCGGGATCTTCACCCAGTTACCACGATCGTTGGCATAGCCAAAGCCGTCTGCGCCTACCACAGTTCCGGATTGGATCAGGCAATTCTGACCAATCTGGATCTCATGGTAAATCGTCACGTTCGCCCAAAGACGCGAACCTGCACCGATTTTGCTGTTTTTACCAACGAAGCAACCGGCACCGATAACCACGTTATCGCCCAGTTCAACGCCGGACTCAATCACCGCGTTAGCGCCAATTGATACGTTGTTACCCAGCTTCGCCGTCGCGTCGATCACTGCACTCGGTGCAATGTTTTGCGCGGGCTGTGGCGTGGTATCTAAAATTTGCGCCATGCGCGCGTAAGTCAGGTAGGGATTCTTCACTACCAGCGCGGCACTTTTCGCGAAAGGGAGATCGTCCTGAGTCATGACAACCGCGGACGCCTGGCACAAGCCTAAATGTTCACGGTATTTAGGGTTAACCATGAACGTGATGTGACCTGTTTGTGCAGATTGCATGGACGCAACGCCGGTGATGACGATATCGCCATCACCGTGTAGTTCTGCATCCAACTGCTGCGCTAAATCAGCCAGTCGAATTGAAGGCATTACTTATTTAACCTGTTTCAGTACGTCAGCAGTGATGTCTTTTACATCGCTGCTGTTGTAAGCAACGGCGTTTGCGTCAACAACCAGATCGATGCTCTGGCTGCTGGCAACGGATTTCACAGCAGTCTGGATACGAGTAACCAGTTTACCGCGTTCTTCGTTGGAACGACGTGCACGATCCTGCTCAAAAGCCTGCGCTTTCTGAGCAAAAGTCTGGCGCTGAGCCATCACGTCTTTTTCCAGCTTAGTGCGATCGCTGCCGGCTTTCATGGACTGCAGCTTTTTCATTTTAGCTTGCAGATCAGTTTCCATACGCTGCAGTTCGCTGGCACGGCCTTTGAACTCATTTTCCAGCGTGTTAGAAACACCGGTTTTCTGTGCTACCTGCTGAAACAGGCTGCCCATATTGACGATTGCAATTTTGTCAGCCGCCTGAGCAGAAGTTGCCAGTGCTAAACCGAGACCTGCCGCTAATAACCACTTTTTCACAATAAACTCCTTACCATCCCATTTGCACCGGAAGGTGCAGTTCTTTGCGTGGCCCGGCGATCTTATCGAGATCGCCTAAAGTCATCGCTACACTACCACTACATTCCTTTGTGGAGAACACTTACCAGGTTTTACCAATGTTAAACTGGAACTGTTCAGCCTTGTCTCCATCGTACTTTTTGAACGGCTGGGCGTAGGAGAACACCAACGGCCCCAATGGGGACATCCATTGTAATGCGATACCCGCAGACATACGGATATTGCTTGGATCACTATAGTCCGGATATCCAGAGTACTGACTTGAATCCCAGTTAGTATCCCAAACGGTACCCATATCCCAGAAGAAGGAGGTACGGACCGAGTTGGCATACTTATCGCTAATGAACGGCGTCGGAGTGATGAGTTCCAGGCTGGCAACCGCCATAGCGTTACCCCCAATTGCATCATCCGATTTACACAGGTCGGTTGCACCGTCCTGAGTTGCACATTCATAATCGTAGTCCGGATTATAATCACTGGCCTGATGCGGGAAGTAAACCGCTTTCGGACCGATGGTATTGGACTGGAAGCCACGCACGGTGCTGGAACCACCTGCATAGAAGTTTTCATAGAACGGCATTTCTTTGCCGCCTAAACCATCACCGTAGCCCCAACGAGTACGACCCAGAACAACCCATTTGTGATCGTCGTCGATCGGCACATAGGTCGCCGTGTCTAACGTCACTTTATAGTATTCGTTATCCGATCCCGGAATGGTCACTTTACCGGTCAGGTTGACACGGGAACCATCCGTCGGGAAGTAACCACGGTCGAGCTTGTTATAGGTCCAACCATAGTTAAACGTGAAATCGTCCGTTTTGAAGCTGTTATCCTGATCAGAGGTGTTTGGATGCTCACCCATAGAGTAGAGATAACGCCACATCGCAACCTGCGGCTGCATATTGGACAGGGAGTTATGGACATAACCCAAACCCGCACGTAGCGAGTTATATTCGTTGATCGGGAAGCCCAACGTCACGTCTGTACCATAACTCTTGTTGGTATAGTCGGACAGGTCAGCGTCATCTGCCTGGAAGTCATTATAGAAGACACGACCGCCAAGGCTTACACCATCTACAGTGAAGTACGGGTTGGTTACCGACAATTCAGCATAGGTCTGGTAATCGTTTTTGGTCCCGTTGATACCAACAGCATAACCGGTACCTAACCAGTTATCCTGCTGCACGCCAGCCTGGAAGCTCACACCACTTTCAGTACCGTAACCGATACCAAAGTTGAAGCTACCGGTGTTGCGCTCTTTTACCTTGTAGACCACGTCAACCTGGTCCGGGCTACCCGGAACACGTTGGGTATCGGTATCAACCGTTTCAAAGAAGCCCAGACGATTCAGACGTTCTTTACCCTGATCGACCAGATCGCTGCCTAACCAGGCACCTTCCATCTGGCGCATTTCGCGGCGCAGGACGGCATCTTTCGAGGTGTCGTTACCTTCAAAACGGATCTTACGTACGTAGAAACGGTTACCCGCATCAACGTTCACACGTAATTTAACGGTTTTGTCGGCGTCGTTGATTTCAGGCATCGACTGCACGCGCGGATAGGCATAACCGTAGCGACCGAGAAGTTTTTTAATGTCATCTTCCATTTTGGTCACTTTGGTGCCGTTATACAGCTCACCCGGCTCGATCTTAGTCAACTGTTCGATTTCCGCAGAGTGCCCGGCAAGGTTACCGCTCACTTCAACGCCAGAGAGTTTGTACTGATCGCCTTCGGTGATGTTTACCGTGACGTAGATACCTTTTTTATCTGGAGTCAGACTGACCTGGGTAGAGTCGATGTTGAAACGGGCATAACCGCGATCCAGATAGTAACTGCGCAGGGTTTCAAGGTCGCCCGCCAGTTTCTGTTTCTGATATTTACGATCGCCTACCACGTTCCACCACGGCACTTCGTCACGCAGCTGGAAATGAGAGATCAGTTCGTCGGTGGTGAAAGCATGGTTACCAACAATGTTGATTTGCTGGATTTCAGCTGACACACCTTCCTGGAACACCAGTTTTAGGTCAACACGGTTACGCGGCAGTGGGGTCACGACAGCTTTTACGCTGGCGCTGTATTTACCGACGCTGTAGTAGAAGTCTTCCAGACCTTTCTCGATATCGGCAATGGTGGTGCGATCGAGGGATTCCCCCACTCGCACGCCAGAAGCCTCGAGGTTTTGCTTCAGCATGTCATCTTTCACCGATTTGTTACCGGAGAAAGTGATGCTGGCAATCGTCGGACGTTCTTTTACCTGAACCAGAAGGGTATCACCATCACGAAGGACGCGAACATCCTCAAAGTTGCCGGTAGCAAACAGAGCGCGAATGGTATTACTGATATCTTCATCATTAACCGTGTCGCCTGTGCGCACCGGCATACTGAGGAGGGCCGCACCAACGGCGACACGCTGAAGGCCTTCGAAATGAATGTCTTTCACTACGAACCCTTCAGCACCGTATACGGTGGCGCTGCTAAACAGCAGCGACGCTATGAGCAACTTTTTCATCGCCATCGTTATTATGCGTTCTTCCTAACTAACTCTCATAACCGAGAGAAATCATTGAAAAGTGCAAGCCCCATTAACAGCACCAGCAGAATCGAGCCAATGCGATAACAAAAGTCTTGAACCCGCTCGGATACCGGTCCGCCCTTGATCTTTTCGATCGCAAGGAACAGCAGATGCCCCCCGTCAAGTACGGGCAACGGAAACAGGTTAATTATCCCTAAGTTCACGCTAATAAGCGCAAGGAACGGCAGGTAATAAACAACCCCGAGTTCCGCTGTCATCCCAGCCCCCTTGGCGATAGAGATCGGCCCACTGAGGTTGTTCAGTTTCACATCACCGGTGATCAATTTTCCCAGCATACTGACCGTCAGCTTCATCAATTGCCACGTTTTGTCCGTGGCCTCAACGATGGCGTTGAACGGTCCATACTGGCGTACAACTTTATACTCATCTGGCAAAGGAATGACTTTCGGCTCAATGCCGGCAAAACCAATCGCTTTACTCTTACCCGGTTTGCTCTCCGGGATTAATGTCAAAGACAAGGGACTCCCCTGTCTTTCGATATCTAACGCTAATGGTTTATCCGGGTTATCCCGGACAAGCATCACAAACGTCAGCCATTGCGTTAATGGCTGACCATCGACTTTAACGATCCTGTCGCCTGCTTGCAAACCCGCCTTACTTGCCGCTGAGTTTGGTGACACATTTTCCAGTACAGGTTCAATTTGCGGACCACGAGGGCGAATTCCCAAGGAAGATACCGGATCTTCCTTATCAGGCTCAAACGCCCAGTTTCGCAAATCAAGCTTTACATCTCGTCGTTGATCGCTGCCAAAAGGTGCCACCGTAAGGGTGGTGCTTTCGTCGCCGATTTTGTCAACCAGTTGTAAGCGCACGGCATCCCAATCAGGCGTTTCGATACCATCTACAGCTTTTAGTTCCGTGCCAGGTACAATTTGTGCTTGTGCGGCAATCGAGTTGGCTGATATTTCACCAACAACCGGACGAACACCGGGAACACCAATGATAAAAACCAGCCAGTAAGCAAAGATAGCAAAAATGAAGTTTGCAACCGGACCTGCGGCGATTATCGCTGCACGCTGGCCAACAGTTTTATTGTTGAAGGCATGGTGGCGAAGTTCCGGAACAACCGGTTCTGCGCGTTCATCCAGCATTTTGACATAACCGCCCAGGGGGATCAGGGCGATGACATATTCGGTGCCGAGTTTGTCAGTGCGGCGCCAGAGCGCCTTACCAAAACCTATTGAGAAACGCTCAACGCGAACACCACAGCGCCGGGCAACCCAGAAATGACCAAATTCATGCACGGTGATAAGCACACCCAGTGCAACAATGAACGAAGCCAAATCCCAGAGAAAACTCAGCATAATACCTTCCGTTAAAGCGTCCTGAATACCAGCAACAACAGGCAAGCAAAGACCGGCACCGCAGCCGTCAGGCTATCAATACGATCTAAAATACCACCGTGTCCTGGAATTAAATGACCGCTGTCCTTAATTCCTGCTTCGCGCTTAAACATGCTCTCAGTTAAGTCGCCGAGCACAGAAGCTAACGCTGCGACAATGGAGCAAATGAGTAAGGTGACGGGGGCGACGTCGAGATTCGCCCACATACCATAACCCCATGAGATTACTGCTGCGGTCGCGAGTCCGCCAATAAAACCTTGCCAGGTTTTACCCGGAGAAACCTTCGGCGCCAGCTTATGTTTGCCAAATAATTTGCCAAACATATATGCCCCTGAGTCAGCTCCCCAGACCAGGATCATGACATAGAGCAGCCATATCGCGCCACTGTAATGATTCTCGTCATAGTGCCAGGCACGTAACGTCAGCATGCCCCAAAAGAAAGGCACAATGGTTAATACACCGAAAATAATGCGTAACGTTTTAGAGTTGCGCCAGATTGCCGCCGAACCGGGGTAAAATAGCACCAATAATAACGCAACACCCCACCAACCAAGCGAAGCCCAAAGTGAGACTTCAACCAGTGGTTGATGAATATTCCGATGATATTCCGGCAATAGAAAAAGCATCAGCGCCAGCAATAACCCGCACAGCACCGCCAGCCATACCCGCTGCGAGCGAGTGGTAAAACCGCTAAGCTGTCCCCATTCCCACGCCGCCAGCATACAAACTACCAGCGTAACAATGGCGAACCCCACCGGCGGCAACAAAAACAGCGCCGCGATGACTACGGGTATTAAAACAAAAGCAGATATCAGGCGATACTTCAGCAAAAGCGACCCCCATCAGGCTGTTTCATCACCGGGCTCGGTGCCGCCGAAACGACGCTCACGATTAGCAAAGGCATTTAACGCCCCTTCAAAGTCTTGTTCATCGAAATCGGGCCAAAGAACATCTGTAAAGTAAAGTTCGGCATAGGCAATTTGCCAAAGCAAAAAGTTACTAATGCGATGCTCCCCCCCAGTCCTAATTACTAAATCTACAGGGGCCAGTTCATGCATACAGACATGCTGGTTAAGCATCTCTTCATCTATCTGATCCGGTTGCAGGTTTCCTTGCTGCACCTTTTCAGCCAGTTGCCTGACTCCCTGGGCAATATCCCAACGTCCACCGTAGTTCGCAGCAATATTTAGCGTCAGACCGGTATTCCCGGCAGTTAACGCTTCAGATTTACGAATACGTTCTTGCAAACGCGAGTTAAAGCGACTGGTATCGCCAATAATACGCAGACGCACGTTATGTCGGTGCAGGCTTTTTACTTCGCTATCAAGCGCCCACACAAACAGTTCCATTAACGCACTGACTTCCTGCGCTGGTCGGTTCCAGTTTTCACTACTAAAGGCATACAGCGTTAACGCCTCAATACCGTTGTTGGCCGCAAAAGAGACAGCCCGGCGGACGGATTTTGCCCCGGCTTTATGCCCAAAGGCACGAATCTTCCCTTGCTTTTTTGCCCAGCGACCATTGCCGTCCATAATGATCGCAACATGGCGACAGCCATGTGCTGGCAATTTTTCGCTAAGTGGTTGAGTAGCAGACAACATCACGCGTTTTTTATTCCCTGATAGGGTTTACGGTACTCAGGAATACTGAAGCCTATACAAAAAAAAGCCGTGTAAAACCACGGCATATCTGACCTTACAAAGCCAACTACTGACGATCAGATGGCGCAGACTATATCACTGAAGCCCTACGCTAACAAATAGCACGACTCTCTGTAGCCAGATTATCCTCAGCTTGCGAGACGCATCACCTCTTTTCTGGCGACCTCACGCGCATTGGCATCAACAGACAACACATCGTCCACACTTTGTGGTTCGCGCATATCCATTTTTTCCAGCACGGATAAATTCAACGCGGCGATATCCGTAAAGCGGATTTGTTGCGCAAGAAAGGCTGCAACAGTGATTTCGTTTGCAGCATTCAATGCGGTCGTCGCTGCCTGGCCCTGTTCGAACGCCTTCATCGCCAGTTTCAGGCATGGATAACGCTCATAATCCGGTGCGGCAAATGTCAACGCACTTAGTTTGCAAAAATCGAGCGGCTTCACGCCAGAGTTCACGCGATTCGGCCATGCCATGGTGTGGGCAATTGGCGTACGCATGTCGGGTTCGCCCAGTTGCGCCAGAACGCTGCCGTCCTGATAACGCACCATCGAGTGAATCACTGACTGCGGGTGAATCAGCACTTCCATCTGGCTGGCGCTGGCGTTAAACAACCAGCGAGCTTCAATGTATTCCAGACCTTTGTTCATCATGGTAGCCGAATCGACAGAAATTTTACGTCCCATCGACCAGTTCGGATGACGGCATGCTTGATCGGGCGTCATTGTTGCCAAATCGCGCAAGGGCGTCTCACGGAAAGGGCCACCAGACCCGGTAAGTAAAATGGACACCACTCCATTTTGCTCAAGGTCAGCGTATCCCAGATTATGCTGAATAGGTTGCGGTAAACTCTGAAAAATGGCGTTGTGTTCGCTATCGACCGGTAATAACTGTGCTTTACTCTGCTTTACTGCGTCCATAAACAGACGTCCGCAGGTGACCAGTGATTCTTTGTTTGCCAGCAGGATGGTTTTACCGGCGCGGATCGCGGCAAGGGTAGGTAACAGGCCAGCAGCGCCCACAATCGCCGCCATCACCTGATCAACATCTTCAAGCGCCGCCATATCGCAGGCAGCTTGTTGCCCGCTTAAGACTTCGGTGCGGCTACCCTGTTGCTGTAGCATCGTTTTAAGAAGTTTCGCACTCGCTTCATCGTCCATAACGGCATAGCGGGGAGAGAACTCCAGGCACTGTTCTACCATGCGAGTGACATTTTTGCCTGCCACCAGCGCAACTACGCGGAAGTGTTCGGGATTATGGCGCACCACGTCCAGCGTGCTGCAACCAATCGAGCCGGTCGAGCCCAGAATGGTGAGTTGCTTCATGAAACATCCAGAGTTGAGACAGAATAAAAAGCAAAACGCCGCCAGCCGATCCGCAAGGATCTACTGAGCGGCGTTTTTTGTCGTTCAAGAAATCAGAACTGCATCAGTTCTGCTTCTTTGTCTGCCAGCGCCGCTTCAATTTTCTTGATTGCAGCATCAGTCAGTTTCTGTACATCGTCCTGAGAACGGCGATCGTCGTCTTCGCTGATCTCTTTTTCTTTCAACAGTGCTTTCACTTTGTCGTTCGCATCACGACGCACGTTACGTACTGCAACACGCGCCTGTTCAGCTTCGCCACGAACGATTTTGGTCAGATCTTTACGACGCTCTTCCGTCAGCGGCGGCAGCGGAACACGAATGTCGCTACCCGCAGAGTTCGGGTTCAGGCCGAGATCGGACGCCATAATCGCTTTTTCAACGGCCGGAGACATTGAACGGTCAAACACGTTGATTTTCAGAGTACGGGAATCTTCTACCGTTACGCTTGCCAGCTGACGCAGCGGCGTTGGCGTGCCGTAATATTCCACGACAATGCCATCCAGCAGGCTGGGAGAAGCACGACCCGTGCGTATTTTGCTGATTTGGGTTTTGAACGCTTCAACGCATTTGTCCATGCGTACTTCAGCATCTTTTCTGATATCGCTAATCACGTTACGAATCCTTGAAAACTTGTCTCAGTCAGACCAGACAGTCACACACAGTGGAAGTGTGCTAAGTATAGCCCTGATTAAACATATTACGGGTAATTGTCTGGATTATTAGGCTATTTTATTTGCCATTTTGGCCCCGGGCAGTGCTCGCCATCCTCACGTACTTATGTACGCTCCGGTTGCTGCGCGCTGGCCGTGACCAGACTGCCTGCAACAATAACGCCTTATAACCAGACTTACGCCCCCGCGATACTTATGCGGAATCTTACCCTTATTTATCCATCACGGGAATTATTCCGTGATTAATGTTCCTTCTTTTTCACCCATTACCACACGGCGCAGTGCACCCGGTTTGTTCATGTTGAAAACACGAATCGGTAATTTGTGGTCACGAGCCAGCGTAAAGGCCGCCAGGTCCATGACTTTCAGCTCTTTTTCCAGCACTTCGCTGTAAGTCAGCTGCTCATACATAGTTGCAGTTGGATCTTTCGCTGGATCAGCGGTAAACACACCATCAACTTTGGTCGCTTTCAGCACCACATCGGCTTCAATTTCGATACCACGCAGGCAAGCTGCGGAGTCAGTGGTGAAGAATGGATTACCCGTACCGGCGGAGAGGATCACCACACGGTTGTTACGCAACAGGCTGATTGCTTCTGCCCAGCTGTAACTGTCGCACACGCCATTCAACGGAATAGCGGACATCAGACGAGCGTTCACATAGGCGCGGTGCAGTGCATCACGCATTGCCAGACCGTTCATTACGGTAGCCAGCATCCCCATGTGGTCGCCCACAACGCGGTTCATACCCGCTTTCGCCAGACCAGCGCCACGGAACAGGTTACCCCCACCAATCACCACACCAACCTGAATACCTAGTTCAACCAGCTCTTTAATTTCCTGAGCCATGCGATCCAGTATGCTTGCATCAATACCGAAGCCTTCCGTGCCCTGCAGAGCTTCGCCACTCAACTTAAGCAGAATGCGTTTATAGACGGGTTTTGCATTGGTAGCCATGTTTCTTTCCTGAGACTGTCAACGATTGAAATGAATTAATACTAGCGACATTGTACGTCGCTTTTCAGCGCAGCCCCATAAGGGTTAGCTGAATTTACAAGATGGGCGCAAAAAGAAGCCGCCCTCAGGCGGCTCCTTTTCGATAATTAAGACTGCTTGGACATCGCAGCAACTTCTGCTGCAAAGTCAGTCTCAACTTTCTCGATGCCTTCACCTACTTCGAAGCGGATGAAGCCAGTCACTTCAGCGTTATGCTCTTTCAGCAGCTGACCAACAGTTTTTGCCGGTTCCATAACGAACGGCTGACCGGTCAGAGAAACTTCGCCGGTGAATTTCTTCATGCGGCCTTCAACCATTTTCTCTGCGATTTCTTTCGGCTTACCAGACTGCATCGCGATGTCCAGCTGTACCTGGTATTCTTTCTCTACCACTTCAGCGGATACGTCTTCTGGTTTGATGAATTCTGGTTTGCTTGCAGCAACGTGCATAGCGATGTGTTTAACCAGCTCTTCGTCAGCGCCTTTAGCAGCAACCAGAACGCCGATACGCGCACCGTGCTGATAAGAACCCAGAACGTCGCCTTCCAGTGCAGCAACGCGGCGAATGTTGATGTTTTCACCAATTTTCGCTACCAGCGCAACACGTTCTTCTTCGAACTGTGCTTTCAGAACTTCAACGTCAGTGATTTTGCCAGCTACAGCTGCGTCCAGAACTTTGTCTGCGAACGCCTGGAAACCAGCGTCTTTCGCTACGAAGTCAGTCTGGCAGTTAACTTCCAGAATGATGCCGTAGTTGCCGTCGATTTTGGTTTTGATCACGCCGTCAGCAGCAACGTTGCCTGCTTTTTTCGCTGCTTTAATAGCACCGGACTTACGCATGTTTTCGATTGCCAGCTCGATGTCGCCGTTAGCTTCAGTCAGTGCTTTTTTGCAATCCATCATGCCTGCGCCAGTACGCTCACGCAGCTCTTTTACCAGGGATGCGGTAATTTCAGCCATTCTAAAATCCTCGGAGATGTGATCTGCCCGGCGTTAAACCGCACAGATATAAAAGTGAAAAAGGGGGCCATATGCAGGCCCCCTAACCAAACGTGTACTACCTGGTCTATAAGGGCTCTCCCCCCTTCATATTTCGCGCCGCAGATGCGTTGTCTTCGCTCGCTCATCCCGGTCACTTACTGATGTAAGCTCCCGGGAATTCTCGAGCTTGCCGCCTTTCTGCAACTCGAACTATTTTGGGGGAGTTATCAAGCCTTATTACTCAGCTTCTACGAAGCTTTCTTCCGCCTGGGAAGCCAGATCCTGAGAACGGCCTTCACGTACGGTTGCAGCAACAGCGCCCAGGTACAGGGTCACAGCACGGATTGCGTCGTCGTTACCCGGGATAACGAAGTCAACACCATCCGGATCAGAGTTGGTATCAACGATAGCAAATACCGGAATACCCAGGTTGTTTGCTTCTTTGATAGCAATGTGTTCGTGGTCAGCATCGATTACAAACAGAGCGTCCGGCAGACCGCCCATGTCTTTGATACCGCCCAGGCTGTTTTCCAGTTTCTCCAGCTCACGAGTGCGCATCAGCGCTTCTTTCTTGGTCAGCTTTTCGAAAGTACCGTCCTGAGACTGAGTTTCCAGGTCTTTCAGACGTTTGATGGACTGACGAACGGTTTTCCAGTTAGTCAGCATACCGCCCAGCCAGCGATGGTTCACGAAGAACTGGTCGCAGCTCAGAGCTGCGTCTTTCACCGCTTCGCTTGCAGCGCGTTTAGTACCAACGAAAAGGATTTTACCTTTGCGAGAAGCAATCTTGTTCAGTTCAGCCAGAGCTTCGTTGAACATCGGTACAGTTTTCTCAAGGTTGATGATGTGAACTTTGTTACGCGCACCGAAGATGAACGGCTTCATTTTCGGGTTCCAGTAACGGGTCTGGTGACCGAAGTGAACACCAGCCTTGAGCATGTCGCGCATGGAAACAGTTGCCATGATTAAAACCTCTATATAAAAGTTGGGGTTATGCCTCCACGTATCCCATATTACCGACCCCAAAGGGCACCCCGGAATATGTGCCGATACGTGTGTGTTGTTACACAAAGTGAGATTGTCGCTTCCGTCCAGTCTGTGTATACGAAATGGATCGGAAGTCCGGCGCGCTTTATACCACAAATACGTTGCGGACACCAATAATTGTTGGCGCTGTGTACAGCACCAGACGATGAATTTTCTATTATAGAAAACGTTCAGTGGCACGTTTGGCGAAATTCAGAATGATTCTCAATTTGCCCGGGTGTGATACCATTGACAGCACTTACATATATATTGTCGGTATCACCGACGCTGATGGACAGAATTAATGGCTATCTCAATCAAGACCCCTGAAGATATCGAAAAAATGCGCGTCGCTGGCCGCCTGGCTGCCGAAGTGCTGGAGATGATCGAACCCTATGTTAAACCGGGCGTCAGCACCGGTGAGCTGGATCGCATCTGTAATGATTACATTGTTAATGAACAACACGCGGTTTCTGCCTGCCTCGGCTATCATGGTTATCCGAAATCTGTTTGCATCTCTATTAATGAAGTGGTGTGCCACGGTATTCCGGACGATGCCAAGCTGCTGAAAGATGGCGACATCGTTAACATCGATGTCACCGTTATTAAGGATGGTTTCCACGGCGATACCTCGAAAATGTTTATCGTCGGTAAGCCGACCATCATGGGCGAACGCCTGTGCCGCATCACGCAAGAGAGCCTGTACCTGGCGCTGCGTATGGTGAAACCAGGCATCAATCTGCGCGAAATCGGTGCAGCGATTCAGAAATTTGTCGAAGCAGAAGGCTTCTCTGTCGTTCGTGAATATTGCGGGCACGGTATTGGTCGCGGCTTCCATGAAGAACCGCAGGTGCTGCACTATGACTCCCCTGAAACCAACGTCGTGCTGAAACCAGGGATGACATTCACTATCGAGCCAATGGTCAACGCGGGTAAAAAAGAGATCCGCACCATGAAAGATGGCTGGACGGTAAAAACCAAAGATCGCAGCTTGTCTGCACAATACGAGCATACTATTGTGGTGACTGATAACGGCTGCGAAATTCTGACGTTACGCAAGGATGACACCATCCCGGCGATAATCTCGCACGACGAATAAGAGGAAGACAAACGCAAAAATGCCTGATGCGTCCTACCTTCTCCATTTGCAAGGAGTTGTAGGCCGGATAAGGCGTTCTCGCCGCATCCGGCATGAACAAAGCGCACTTTGTCAACAATCTGAAGCCGGCGAATGCCGGCTTTTTTAATGTGATAATGTAATCTTATGGGTGGCGCACGATGAATACCCTTCCAGAACAGTACGCAAATACCGCTCTCCCCACCCTGCCCGGTCAACCGCAAAATCCATGCGCCTGGCCCCGTGATGAATTAACTGTCTGTGGGATAAAAGCCCATATTGATATTTTCCAGCGTTGGCTGGGTGATGCCTTTGATAGTGGGATCTCCGCTGAACAATTGATTGAAGCCCGCACTGAATTTATCGACCAGCTCTTGCAACGGTTATGGATTGAAGCAGGATTCAGCCAGATCGCCGATCTGGCGCTGGTCGCCGTCGGTGGCTATGGTCGTGGCGAGCTGCATCCGCTTTCAGACGTCGATTTACTGATCTTAAGCCGTAAAAAACTTCCGGACGATCAGGCACAAAAAGTGGGCGAGCTGTTAACGCTGCTCTGGGATGTGAAGCTGGAAGTCGGTCATAGCGTGCGCACGCTTGAAGAGTGCTTACTGGAAGGATTATCAGATTTAACCGTCGCAACCAACCTGATCGAATCCCGCTTGTTAATTGGCGATGTAGCGCTATTTCTCGAACTGCAAAAGCATATTTTCAGCGAAGGATTCTGGCCGTCCGATAAGTTTTACGCGGCGAAAGTTGAAGAACAAAACCAGCGCCACCAGCGTTATCACGGCACCAGCTACAATCTTGAACCAGATATCAAAAGTAGCCCCGGCGGCTTGCGCGATATCCACACTCTGCAATGGGTGGCCCGCCGTCATTTTGGCGCAACATCACTCGATGAAATGGTCGGATTTGGTTTCTTAACGTCTGCGGAACGTGCAGAGCTAAATGAGTGTTTGCATATTCTCTGGCGAATTCGCTTCGCCCTGCATTTGGTGGTCAACCGTTACGATAATCGCCTGTTATTTGATCGCCAGCTTAGCGTTGCCCAGCGTCTGAATTACGGTGGCGAAGGTAACGAGCCTGTCGAACAGATGATGAAGGATTATTTTCGCGTTACGCGCCGCGTTAGCGAACTTAACCATATGCTATTGCAACTGTTCGACGAGGCTATCCTCGCCCTCCCTGCCGACGAAAAACCGCGACCAATAGACGATGAATTTCAGCTACGCGGCACGCTTATCGATCTGCGCGATGAAACGCTATTTATGCGCCAACCAGAAGCGATATTACGCATGTTCTATACCATGGTGCGCAACAGTGCGATCACCGGCATTTACTCCACCACACTACGCCAGTTACGTCATGCCCGTCGCCATCTGCAACAACCGCTGTGCAATATTCCGCAAGCGCGAAAGCTATTTTTGAGCATTCTGCGTCACCCTGGTTCGGTGCGTCGTGGACTGTTACCGATGCATCGCCATAGCGTGCTCGGTGCCTATATGCCACAATGGTCGCATATCGTCGGGCAGATGCAGTTTGACCTGTTCCACGCCTACACGGTGGATGAACATACTATTCGCGTGATGTTGAAACTGGAGAGTTTTGCCAGTGAAGAAACGCGCCAGCGCCATCCGTTGTGTGTGGATGTCTGGCCGCGATTGCCGTCACCTGAGCTTATCTTTATCGCCGCACTGTTTCACGATATCGCCAAAGGGCGCGGCGGCGACCACTCTATACTCGGCGCACAAGACGTAGTGCATTTTGCCGAGCTCCACGGGCTGAACTCGCGCGAAACGCAACTGGTAGCCTGGCTGGTTCGCCAGCACTTGCTGATGTCGGTCACCGCCCAACGCCGCGATATTCAGGACCCGGAAGTCATCAAGCAATTTGCCGAAGAAGTGCAAACGGAAACCCGGCTGCGCTATCTGGTATGCCTGACAGTGGCCGATATTTGCGCCACCAACGAAACACTATGGAATAGCTGGAAGCAAAGCCTGCTGCGCGAACTCTATTTCGCCACCGAAAAACAGCTACGACGCGGGATGCAAAACACGCCGGATATGCGCGAACGGGTTCGCCATCACCAGCTTCAGGCGCTGGCGCTGCTGCGCAAGGACAATATCGACGAAGAGGCGTTACACCAGATTTGGTCACGTTGTCGCGCCAACTATTTTGTCCGCCATAGCCCAAATCAACTGGCCTGGCATGCGCGCCATTTATTACAGCATGATTTAAGCAAGCCGCTGGTATTGCTTAGTCCGCAAGCCACACGCGGCGGAACGGAGATATTTATCTGGAGTCCGGACCGCCCCTATCTGTTTGCTGCCGTCTGTGCCGAATTAGACCGCCGCAATTTAAGCGTTCACGACGCACAAATTTTCACCACTCGCGACGGTATGGCGATGGATACCTTCATCGTGCTGGAACCAGATGGCAGCCCGCTGTCCGCTGATCGCCATGAAGTCATTCGTTTTGGACTTGAGCAGGTACTGACGCAAAGTAGCTGGCAGCCACCACAGCCGCGTCGTCAACCGGCAAAACTACGTCACTTTACTGTTGAAACCGAAGTGACGTTTTTGCCTACCCATACCGACCGAAAATCATTCCTTGAGCTTATCGCTCTCGACCAACCTGGACTACTGGCCCGAGTTGGGAAAATTTTTGCCGATCTGGGAATTTCGCTTCATGGCGCTCGAATTACAACCATTGGCGAGCGAGTAGAAGATTTATTCATAATCGCCACCGCTGATCGGCGCGCACTTAATAACGAGTTGCAGCAGGAAGTGCATCAGCGGTTGACAGAGGCCCTCAATCCAAACGATAAAGGGTGATGTGTTTACTGATATGAAAAGAGTTTAACAATGCAGCAGTTACAGAACATTATTGAAACCGCTTTTGAACGCCGTGCCGAGATCACGCCAGCCAATGCAGACACCGTTACCCGCGAAGCGGTAAATCAGGTGATCGCCCTGCTGGATTCCGGCGCACTGCGTGTAGCGGAAAAAATTGACGGTCAGTGGGTGACGCATCAGTGGTTGAAAAAAGCGGTGCTGCTCTCTTTCCGTATTAATGATAATCAGGTGATCGAAGGGGCAGAAAGCCGCTACTTCGATAAAGTGCCGATGAAATTCGCTAACTACGATGAAGCGCGTTTCCAGAAAGAAGGCTTCCGCGTCGTGCCACCAGCGGCAGTGCGTCAGGGCGCATTTATCGCCCGTAATACCGTGCTGATGCCATCTTACGTCAACATCGGCGCATACGTTGATGAAGGTACGATGGTTGATACCTGGGCCACTGTCGGTTCCTGTGCGCAGATTGGTAAAAACGTCCACCTGTCTGGCGGTGTAGGCATCGGCGGTGTACTGGAGCCGTTGCAGGCTAACCCGACCATTATTGAAGATAACTGCTTCATCGGCGCACGCTCTGAAGTGGTTGAAGGGGTGATTGTCGAAGAAGGTTCCGTCATCTCTATGGGCGTATACATCGGTCAAAGCACCCGTATTTACGACCGTGAAACCGGCGAAATCCACTACGGTCGCGTTCCGGCGGGTTCTGTGGTGGTATCCGGCAACCTGCCGTCGAAAGATGGCAAATACAGCCTCTACTGTGCGGTTATCGTTAAGAAAGTTGACGCGAAAACTCGCGGTAAAGTTGGTATTAACGAACTGCTGCGTACCATCGACTAAAAGTATGCACACGGGCAGCACGACGCTGCCCGATTTTTTTGCAGGGATGAGCGATGATTTCACGCCGACGATTTTTGCAGGCTGCCGCCGCGACGTTAGCCGCGGGCTCAGGTTTCGGTTATATGCATTACTGGGAACCTGGCTGGCTTGAATTAATCCGTCACCGCCTCGCCTTTTTTAAAGACAACGTTCCACCTTTCAAAATCCTTTTTCTGGCAGATCTCCATTACTCTCGTTTTGTTCCTCTAAGCCTGATTTCTGACGCGATTGCTCTTGGCGTAGCACAAAAGCCCGATTTGATATTGCTGGGCGGCGATTACGTATTATTTGATATGCCGCTGAATTTTCCGGCGTTTGCTGACGTACTCTCCCCCCTTGCCGAATGTGCGCCGACGTTTGCCTGCTTCGGCAACCACGATCGCCCTGTTGGTACAGAGAAAAATCGCTTAATTGGCGAGGCGTTGCAATCGGCGGGCATCACGGTGTTGGTTAACCAGGCAACCGTGATCGCCACGCCGAACAGGCAATTCGAACTGGTAGGCACTGGTGATTTATGGGCCGGACAATGCAAACCGCCTCCCGCCAGCGAAGCCAATCTGCCACGACTGGTGTTGGCGCATAATCCCGACAGCAAAGAAGTCATGCGTAATGAAAAGTGGGATCTGATGCTTTGTGGTCACACTCACGGCGGTCAGTTACACGTGCCATTAGTTGGCGAACCTTTTGCGCCAGTTAAAGATAAACGCTATGTCGCAGGGTTAAACGCTTTTGGCGAACGACACATCTACACGACTCGAGGTGTGGGAAGTTTGTATGGCTTGCGTCTGAACTGCCGTCCGGAAGTGACAATGCTGGAACTGGTGTAGAACATGAATGATATCGCCAGAATAAAGCAGGTAATTTTTTTAATTTTACGCCATGATAGAAGTCTGGAAGAAAAAGGCTTTCTGCGATCACAGTCGAGCCGGGCGGGCCAGGCCAAATGCTAAGATAAGCACAATTTACTGACTCATTTTGAGGTAACGCTATGTACGACAATCTGAAAAGTCTGGGTATTACCAATCCTGAAGAAATTGATCGTTACAGCCTCCGGCAGGAAGCCAACAACGATATTCTGAAAATCTATTTTCAGAAAGACAAAGGCGAGTTTTTCGCTAAGAGCGTGAAGTTTAAATATCCGCGCCAGCGCAAAACGGTCGTCGCCGATGGTGTGGGTCAGGGTTATAAAGAAGTGCAGGAGATCAGCCCGAATCTGCGTTATATCATTGATGAGCTTGATCAAATCTGCCAGCGTGACCGCAGCGAAGTTGATCTTAAACGTAAGATCCTCGACGACTTACGTCACCTGGAGTCAGTAGTAACCAATAAGATCAGCGAGATTGAAGCCGATCTGGAAAAACTGACGCGTAAATAATCCCGAACAGACAGTTAGCTCGGGAAATCCCCTCTTCCCTTCGGGGTGAGGGGAACAAGCCAGCGCCGCCTCGACCTTAACGCGTAACCTACCGCTCTTCATCCAGTTGCAACGCAACATACAGCAGCAACCTGTCATCAAAATTGCCCAAATCCAGCCCGGTCAGTTCCGATATACGATTAAGCCTATACTCCAGAGTATTGCGATGGATAAACAGCGCCTTTGACGTTGCCAGCGGCTGCACATTATGGCGAAACCACGCTGCCAGCGTCCGCCGCAGCAAGCCATTATTATCCATCGCTTTTAGCCGTGCCAGAGGACGCGCCAGTTCGTTGGCTTGCCAGTCGCCACGCAAACTGTCGAGTAATACTGGCAGTATCAGATCCTGATAAAAATAGCAGCGACTTTCTGGCATCCGCTGTTTACCCACGACCATCGTTGTTTTCGCCGTACGATAAGAACGCGCAATACTGCCAGCGCCGGTAAAATAATTGCCCAGTGACACGCGAAAACGCAGCTGACCGTACTCCTTCATACGAGTAATAAGTTGCTCTACTCGCTTACGATGGTCTTCCGCATCCCAGCGCCCAAACGTATTCAACGCCGGTTTCAGCACCACCATTTCGGTTAGCGAGACTATCGCCACCAGATTGTTGCGTTCCGGCGTGGTGAGTGCATTTTGCAGTTGCTGTAGTTCCGCCATCGCGCTGTCCACGCCAAGCTGGCCGCTATCGACCTCGACAATGGCCACCACACGGGGTTGATTGAGATCGATACCCAGTCGTTGCGCCCATTCGGTTAACGCTGGCGTATTTTCTTCAGCCTGAATCAGATGCATGACTAACTCTTCACGCAGTCGGCTATCCTGCGCCAGCAGGTGCATCAACCGCGACTGTTCCAGCATCATCTCCGCCGTCATACAGACCAGTTCACCATATTTGCGCAAATGCTCCGGTTCACCGGTCAGGCCGATAACGCCGACAATCTCGCCTTCCAGCCGTAACGGCAGGTTAATCCCCTGACGTACACCGTGCAGATGGCGCGCTACCGCATCATCGATATCGACCACCCGCCCTTGCGACAGTACCAGTAATGCACCTTCGTGCAATTCACCAATACGCTCACGATCGCCGCTGCCGATAATTCGCCCGCGAGCATCCATTACGTTGATATTGGTATCGATGATGCGCATGGTACGCGCCACGATATCCTGCGCCATTTTGGTATCAAGATGCCAGCCAGCCATAAGCCCTCCGTTGTGCACGGTTTAGCATAAGGAAGTACGCAACGCACAGCATTGTGCAAATGCACAAAGGACGACAGAGAAATATGGAGTTGTGGAGGGGGTCACAAATTGAAAAGAGAACCCCTTCCCGTTTGCAGGAAGGGGTTGAGGGAGATTACTGCATTAACAGGTAGATGGTGCTATCGCCGCGCTGAATGTTCAGCGCCAGCACTGACGGCTTGCTGTCGAGAACTTTACGCAGTTCAGCGATGTTTTTCACTGTCTGCTGGTTCGCGCCAATAATCACATCACCTTTTTTCAGGCCAATCTGCGCAGCCGGAGTACCGGTTTTCACGTTGTTCACGACCACGCCCTGATCTTTGCCTTTGTTGCTCATTTCAGCGCCTTCAATGCCGTTGAAGATAGAGCTGGAATCAACCTGATTCTGGCTGCTC
Organism: Escherichia sp. E14S1; assembly: GCF_004211995.1. Lineage (NCBI taxonomy): Bacteria > Pseudomonadati > Pseudomonadota > Gammaproteobacteria > Enterobacterales > Enterobacteriaceae > Escherichia > Escherichia sp. E14S1. Next base: position 307,310 of record NZ_RHJQ01000002.1, on the reverse strand, counting down.
TGCTGCAGTTCCAGATTCACGTTGACCTGCTTACCATCGCGCAGCAAGCCCAGGGTCAGTTTGCTGCCCACCGGCATAGTACCCACCTGAGCACGCAGCGCGGCAAAGCTGCTGATCGGCTTACCGTTCAGTGAGGTGATCACATCACCCGCTTTAATACCCGCTTTTGCAGCAGAAGAGTTCGGCAGAACCTGGCTTACGAAAGCGCCACGCTGGGCGTCAACTTTCATTGCTTTCGCCAGCTCAGAGTTCAGCTCGGTCCCCATAATGCCCAACTCACCGCGTTTCACCTGGCCGTATTCCACCATCTGCGAGGTCAGGTTTTTCACCATGTTGCTCGGGATAGCAAAACCGATACCGATGTTACCGCCATCCGGTGCAAGGATCGCGGTGTTGATACCGATCAGTTCACCGTTCAGGTTAACCAGCGCACCACCGGAGTTACCCCGGTTGATTGCTGCGTCCGTCTGGATGAAGTTTTCGTAGTTTTCGGCGTTCAGACCGCTACGCCCCAGTGCAGAGACGATACCGGAAGTTACCGTCTCGCCCAGACCAAACGGGTTACCGATAGCGACGGTGTAATCACCCACGCGCAACGCATCGGAATCCGCCATCTTAATCGCGGTCAGGTTTTTCGGGTTCTGGATCTGGATCAGCGCGATATCAGAGCGCGGATCTTTGCCGACCATCTTCGCGTCGAACTTACGGCCATCGCTCAGTTGAACTTTAATGACCGTCGCATTATCGACAACGTGGTTGTTAGTCACGACATAGCCTTTATCGGCATCAATGATGACGCCAGACCCCAGCGCCATGAATTTTTGTTGCTGGCCACCGCCGTTACCACCTTGTCCACCACCCTGACAGAACGGGGAGCTCTGGAACGGAGAACCTTCCTGGCAGAACGGGGAATCATCACCGAAGAACTGCTGGAAATTACGCGGCATACGCGGCGTATTAACGGTTGTGCTACCTTCTACGTTAATGCTGACCACTGAAGGCATCACCTTTTCGAGCATCGGTGCAAGGCTTGGCATCTGCTGGGCTGTCGTTGCTGAAGAAGTCTCAGCCGCCGTTGCAGAGAGCGGAGATAACGCCAAACCTAAACTCAGAGCCAGTGCACTCAGTGCTAATGTGGTTTTTTTCATGTATTTCAGTCTCGATTAACAGATAACGCAAAATTGCTGTGTTCTTCAGATTCGTTTTATAGCGCGAAGTTCCGAACTAAAGTTTCTGCAAAAAGTAAAAATTTATTGTCCGTCTTTACAAAAGCCTGGTTATTGTTCTACGGCCATCAGACGGCGGTATTCATCCCACGCATAAAGGTCTGTCATACCGCTGATATAATCCTGTAACAGCCGGCAGCGGTAATAATATTCCCATAGCGGGAACTCAGGTGAATCTGACGATAATTTACTGACAGCCTCAACATAGGCCAACCGATGACGCGTTGAGAGCTTATGGAATAAACGCGTTTCAATAGGGAAACGTTTCACACGTTCTTTTTCAACAAGCTCGGTAAAGTCTGATAACGACATGTTTAACAACGGTCGATATATCTCTAATAAACCGCTAATCACCCGGTAGCCCTGCAATTCAAGCTGCTCGACATCTGGATGGCTAAACACATGTTTTACAGCGACATTTTTATATAACTTCAGCAACTGGCTACATTCGCTGGCATCCTCTAACAGTGCATGATTAAAGGTTCCGGCAAAAATTGCAGGTAAGTTATCAATAAATCGTTGTGCCGCATACGGCACCAGTTTATTTAAGGTATTTACGCGTAAATACATAAAAAACTGATCTTCCGTGCTACGACTTAAGCTATTTGAGCGCGACTTTTCCCAGGCATTTTCTACCACCTGCGCAAACAGAGAACCGTTCTCATGCTGGCCCCACGCTTCATGCAGATGATGATAAAGCTGTTCAACGGTAAATATTCTTTTTTCTACCGCATCTTCAAGGTCAGCCACACAATAAGATATATCGTCGGCAGCTTCCATAATCCACGTTAATGGGAAGCGACTGTAAAGTGCTAAATTAAGTTCTTTACGTAAACGCGCAATATAGAATTCTTCAGAAAGGTAGTAGCCCGGCTTTTTCATTAAATAATCGTGAGTCTCGGGCGTTTCGCCGCGCCACCACGCCGGACGGGTATATTTTAAAATACCGCCGACCTGAGCCCAGGTAAGATTCATCCGCATCAATGTATGCACCAGACGAATACCCTGTGCGTTACCTTCAAAATGACATAAGTCCTGACGAATTTTTCGCCGCAGGTCGTTAAGTGACTCCTCCCCTTCCCTCAATCGCAACGCCGCCACGCTACAGCGATCGTCGGTTAATGGCTGGCTTTCGGCATCCGCCGGGTACAAACGCTGACGGAACCAGTCATTAATAGCTGCCTCGCCAAAATGACCAAACGGCGGATTTCCTATGTCATGCATCAGACACGACATTTCGACAATGCTTTCAAACGGCCCGGTCAACTCGTCCAGACCGTAAGCCTCCAGCAATTTAAGCTCTTTCAGGCGGCTTAAAATCTCTTTAGCGATATAACGCCCCACCTGCTGAACTTCCATAGAATGGGTAAGACGCGTGCGCACGGCAGCATTGCGCTCAAGTGGGAAGACCTGGGTCTTTTGTTGCAGACGGCGAATCGCTGGGGAGTTGATAATACGCCCGCGATCGCTCTCGAAGATCCGCAGGATCTCATGTTCAGTTTTAACGCCCTGCGGTGAACGATAACGACGATGCCAGTTTATTTTATTTCGGAAATCAATCTGTGCCATGTCCTCTCCCGCGTGAGAAATACGCTTCCCCTCAAGCGCATGATAAACTATGCCTTCAAATCGAGCTTATCGCGAGTAAATCTATGAAAATCGGCATCATTGGTGCAATGGAAGAAGAAGTTACGCTGCTGCGTGACAAAATCGAAAACCGTCAAACTATCAGCCTGGGCGGTTGCGAAATCTATACCGGCCAACTGAACGGAACCGAGGTTGCGCTTCTGAAATCAGGCATTGGTAAAGTCGCAGCGGCGCTGGGTGCAACTCTGCTGCTGGAACACTGCAAGCCTGATGTGATTATTAACACCGGTTCCGCGGGTGGCCTGGCGCCAACGCTGAAAGTGGGCGATATCGTTGTCTCGGACGAAGCACGTTATCACGACGCGGATGTCACGGCGTTTGGCTATGAATACGGTCAACTGCCTGGCTGCCCTGCAGGCTTCAAAGCTGACGATAAACTGATCGCTGCCGCCGAGTCCTGCATTGCCGAACTGAATCTTAACGCTGTACGTGGCCTGATTGTTAGCGGCGACGCTTTCATCAACGGCTCTGTTGGTCTGGCGAAAATCCGCCACAATTTCCCGCAGGCCATTGCAGTAGAAATGGAAGCGACGGCTATCGCTCACGTTTGCCACAATTTTAACGTCCCGTTTGTGGTGGTACGCGCCATCTCTGACGTCGCCGATCAACAGTCTCACCTTAGCTTCGACGAGTTCCTGGCCGTTGCTGCCAAACAGTCCAGCCTGATGGTTGAGTCACTGGTGCAGAAACTGGCTCATGGCTAAGTCACTCTTCAGGGCGCTGGTCGCCCTGTCTTTTCTTGCGCCACTGTGGCTCAACGCCGCGCCGCGTGTCATCACACTTTCCCCCGCTAACACCGAACTCGCATTTGCCGCCGGGATCACGCCGGTAGCGGTCAGCAGTTATTCCGACTATCCGCCAGAAGCACAAAAAATAGAGCAGGTTTCCACCTGGCAAGGGATGAATCTGGAACGTATTGTGGCGCTAAAACCCGATCTGGTCGTAGCCTGGCGCGGGGGTAACGCCGAGCGGCAAGTTGACCAGCTTGCTTCGCTGGGAATAAAAGTGATGTGGGTCGATGCGACAAGCATTGAACAAATTGCCGATGCGTTACGTCAACTGGCCCCGTGGAGCCCGCAACCTGACAAGGCCGAGAAAGCCGCGCAAACCTTGCTGGAACAGTATGCGCAACTCAAAGCTAAATTCGCCGATAAGCCTAAAAAACGTGTTTTCTTACAATTCGGCATTAATCCGCCGTTCACCAGCGGAAAAGAGTCGATTCAGAACCAGGTACTGGAAGTTTGCGGTGGAGAAAACATCTTTAAAAACAGCCATGTTCCCTGGCCGCAGGTTAGCCGCGAACAGGTATTAGCACGCGCGCCACAGGCAATTGTCATCACTGGCGGATCGGACCAAACTCCTAAAATCGAGCAATACTGGGGTGAACAGCTCAAAATTCCCATTATTCCTCTCACAAGTGACTGGTTTGAACGTGCAAGCCCACGTATTATCCTCGCTGCACAACAACTCTGTAATGCGCTTTCACAAGTGGATTAGCGCCTGACCTTTTCAGGTGCTCAGTGGGGATTGAACAATGCTCGTCTATTGGCTGGATATAGTCGGCACAGCGGTATTTGCCATCTCCGGCGTTTTACTTGCCGGAAAATTGCGTATGGACCCTTTTGGCGTCCTGGTATTAGGCGTGGTTACCGCGGTAGGCGGTGGAACCATTCGCGACATGGCGCTGGATCACGGTCCGGTATTTTGGGTGAAAGATCCCACCGATCTGGTCGTTGCAATGGTAACCAGCATGCTGACGATCGTCCTGGTACGCCAGCCAAGACGCTTGCCGAAATGGATGCTGCCGGTGCTGGATGCTGTTGGGTTGGCAGTCTTTGTTGGCATTGGCGTCAACAAAGCCTTTAATGCGGATGCGGGTCCATTGATTGCGGTATGTATGGGCGTTATTACGGGCGTCGGCGGCGGGATCATTCGCGATGTACTGGCGCGCGAAATCCCCATGATTTTACGTACAGAAATCTACGCTACAGCCTGTATTATCGGCGGTATTGTCCACGCTACGGCTTATTATACGTTTTCCGTCCCGTTAGAAACGGCCAGTATGATGGGGATGGTGGTAACGCTATTGATTCGACTGGCAGCTATCCGTTGGCATCTTAAACTGCCGACGTTTGCGCTGGATGAGAATGGGCGTTAAAGAGAGCAGATGTGCCGGATAGTTTATCCGGCACATTAACAGCAGATTAGATGCTGAAGGAAGAACCGCAACCACAGGTGCTTTTCGCGTTCGGGTTGGTCACGATGAAACGCGAACCTTCCAGTCCTTCAGTATAATCAACGGAACCACCAACCAGATATTGCAGGCTCATTGGGTCAACGACCAGGCCAACGCCCTGTTTTTCGATGGTCATATCGCCTTCGTTCACCTGATCATCAAAGGTGAAACCATACTGGAAGCCGCTGCAACCGCCACCGGTGATATACACGCGTAATTTCAGATTCGGGTTATCTTCGTCAGCGATCAGGCTTTTAACTTTGTTGGCTGCTGCGTCGGTAAACTCCAGCGGCAGTGCTACGTCATCACTCATATTTTGCTCCAAACGACATCGGCAATTGGGCAAATTCTAACCCAATAATAATCGCCATTATCTAATACCCTGGTATTTCGTTCAAGTATTCTCGCTGGCTGGTGCGGCCTTGGCTCGCGCCAGTTGTTCCGCTTCCTGTTTTGCCAACGTGCGCGCAAGAATCGCCGAGTATAGCGGTTTTCCGCCGGTAAATTGTGCTAATAGTGTTGCGCCAAGACCGGTAATAATCATTGGCAAAATGAGCTGATAGTTATCTGTCATCTCTAATACCAGAATGATCCCCGTTAACGGCGCACGAATGGATGCCGCCAGTAACGCGCCCATTCCGGCAATAGCAAAGGTGCCTGCTTCAAGGTGATATTGCGGAAACAGTTCAACGGCAACCATTCCGAACGCGGTTCCCAGCACGGTACCCAGCGCCAGCATCGGGGCAAAAATACCGCCCGGCGCGCCGGAAGAGAAACAGAGTAAGGTGGTAATGACCCGCGCGACAAAGATAAACACCAGCATTCCCATGCTGAAGTTCCCCGCCGTGGCGATAGGAATCAGGTTAAAACCGCCACCGGAGGTTTCAGGCGCAACAAACCCCAGCAGCCCACACAAACCGCCAATCGCCCCCCCCATCAGTACCCATTTGGTAATATTGCCGCCGTGCACGCGATGCAGCAAATCCTGCATCCCCAGCACCCATTTATTAAAAATAGGGCCGAAGATGCCAAAAATAATACCGAGGATCAGATAAAGCCAAAGCGTATTGAGCGGGGCGTCAGAAAGTTTACCGACATCAATAAGTGCAACTTCGTGGTTAAATACCCGGTACATAATGGTCGACATAATGACGCCAATAAATACCGCTTTAATCGAAATTAGCGTATAGCGAAACTGCGGACGCATCTCTTCAATAATAAAAAGAATACCCGCCAGCGGCGCATTAAAAGCCGCCGCCAGACCCGCCGCCGCACCGGTTGCCAGTAACGTATGGCGAGCTTCGTCACCTTTCATGCGGAAAATATCAAGCACCATCCGGCCAATATTACCGCCAATCTGCACGGTTGGCCCTTCGCGCCCCAGGACCATACCGCCGCCCAGCGTCCCCAGACCACCAAAGAATTTCACTGGCAATACACGCCACCAGCGAACGGGACGTTGATCTTCCAGCGCCCCTTCAATTTCCGGGATACCCGAACCACCCGCTTCCGGCGCGTATTTGCGCACCAAGAAATAACCGAACATCGCCAGCGCTGCCGAACAGAGAAAAGCAACGGTTAACAGAAGTGGGTAATTATCGGCAGTATGTACCAGCGCGCCCATTCGTTGGTTCTGCAACCAGGCGACACCTTTGTCAAAAGCAACCGCTGCCAGCCCGACAAGGGTACCGACGACCGCCGCCATAAACAAAATAGCTAATGGCGTTTTATCACGCTCAAGAAGCTGGCGAATGAGTTGTCTGCGTCGCAGACGCGCAGCCTGCGGTATTTCATAAGAGGGAGTATCAGTTTTCATCCAATGATCACATATTGGTCATACAAATAAGATGACGGCATTTTACTCGCACATTCAATGAAAATCCTTTGCAAAGCGTAATGTTTCAAATGCACAAAACTTTTATACTCTACGAAGTCAAAGTTGCAGCAGTAAAAGCAACTTGTTGACGAGTATTTAACTTGTTATGAATAACCTAGAATAGCAGCCATTCACTTTTTCTACGAATCAGGAACCCCTCCATGAGTAAGTCTGAAAATCTTTACAGCGCAGCGCGTGAGCTGATCCCTGGCGGTGTGAACTCTCCTGTTCGCGCCTTTACTGGCGTGGGCGGCACTCCACTGTTTATCGAAAAAGCGGACGGCGCTTATCTGTATGATGTTGATGGCAAAGCGTATATAGATTATGTCGGTTCCTGGGGGCCGATGGTGCTGGGCCATAATCATCCGGCGATCCGTAACGCAGTGATTGAAGCCGCCGAGCGCGGTCTGAGCTTTGGTGCACCGACCGAAATGGAAGTGAAAATGGCGCAACTGGTGACCGAACTGGTGCCGACGATGGATATGGTGCGCATGGTGAACTCCGGCACCGAAGCGACAATGAGCGCCATCCGCCTGGCCCGTGGTTTTACTGGCCGTGACAAGATCATTAAATTCGAAGGTTGCTACCACGGTCACGCTGACTGCCTGCTGGTGAAAGCCGGTTCTGGCGCGCTCACTTTAGGGCAGCCAAACTCACCGGGCGTTCCGGCGGATTTCGCTAAACATACCTTAACTTGTACTTATAACGATCTGGCCTCTGTACGCGCCGCGTTCGAACAGTACCCGCAAGAGATTGCCTGTATTATCGTCGAGCCGGTGGCAGGCAATATGAACTGTGTTCCACCGCTGCCAGAGTTCCTGCCAGGTCTGCGCGCGCTGTGCGACGAATTTGGCGCGTTGCTGATCATCGATGAAGTAATGACTGGCTTCCGCGTGGCGCTAGCTGGCGCACAGGATTATTACGGCGTGGTGCCAGATCTCACCTGTCTGGGCAAAATCATCGGCGGCGGAATGCCGGTAGGTGCCTTCGGCGGTCGTCGTGATGTGATGGATGCGCTGGCTCCGACTGGCCCGGTGTATCAGGCGGGTACGCTTTCCGGTAACCCGATTGCGATGGCCGCCGGTTTCGCCTGTCTGAATGAAGTCGCGCAGCCGGGCGTTCACGAGACCCTGGATGAGCTGACAACACGTCTGGCAGAAGGTCTGCTGGAAGCGGCGGAAGAAGCGGGAATTCCGCTGGTCGTTAACCACGTTGGCGGCATGTTCGGTATTTTCTTTACCGACGCCGAGTCCGTAACATGCTACCAGGATGTGATGTCCTGTGACGTCGAGCGCTTCAAGCGTTTCTTCCATATGATGCTGGACGAAGGTGTTTACCTGGCACCGTCAGCGTTTGAAGCGGGCTTTATGTCCGTGGCGCACAGCATGGAAGATATCAATAACACCATCGATGCTGCACGTCGGGTGTTTGCGAAGTTGTGATCCAACATTGTTTGCCGGATGCGGCGTGAACGCCTTATCCGACCTGGAGTGCAGGACCATTTGTAGGCCCGATAAGACGCGTCAGCGTCGCATCGGGCATTATTTGTCGGATGCGACGTGAACGCTTTATCCGACCTGGAATTCAGGACCGTTTGTAGGCCCGATAAGACGCGCCAGCGTCGCATCGGGCATTGTTTGTCGAATGCGGCACCTTATCTGACCTGGAGTTCAGCGCCGTTATATGGGCAAATTAACGGCTCTGCTTTCTCAGCAAATAGATAAAATATGGCGCACCGATAAAGGTCGACAGCAGCCCCGCAGGGATCTGGAACGGAAACAGCACCATCCGCCCACACCAGTCAGCGAACACCAGCAGTAAACCACCCACCAGCGCCGAAATCACGATGTGCGGCATCGTCCGTCGAAAGCCCATCATCCGCGCAATATGCGGTGCCATTAAACCAACAAAACTCAACGGCCCAATGGTCATTGTCGCGGTCGCCGTAAGGCAAGCCGCTAGCATCAGCAGTGCAATTCGCGTCGGCGTTAGCGCCATCCCCACGGCCCGCGCGGTATCACCCCCCAGCGGTAAAATGGTCAGCCAGCGGCGGCACAGCGGGGTAATCGCCAGCAAAATCACCATCACAATTCCGGTGCGCCAGACCTGCGCATCGGTCGCGTTGTAGGTCGAACCAGAAATCCAGGTCAGCACTTGCGCCATTCGCGGGTCGCCGCTCGCCTGCAACATCATCAAAAGCATGGTGAATGCGGTGCTTAACGCCATTCCCGCCAGTAGCATCCGGTGTGGGGAAAATCCACCGCGCCCGGCAGCGATCATAATGATCAATAGCGTCACCGCCGCGCCCAGGCTTCCCGCAGGCAACAGCCAGCCAAAGGCATTACCCGATACCAGAAACAACATCAACACCACGCCAAACGCCGCGCCAGAGCTAATCCCCAGCACTTCTGGGCTTGCCATCGGGTTTCCGGTCAGCCGCTGAATAATACAGCCCGCCACCGCCAGCATGACGCCCGCAAACAACGCCGCCATAATTCGCGGCCAGCGCCAGGGCATCAAATCCTCGAGCAGCGCCCCGCTCGCCCACGTCCAGCCATGCGCATCACGACCAAACGACAACGCCACCACCACAGCCATCAACAGCAGCACGCCGCCCGCGAGGGCAAACGCCAGCACGTGTTGGCGTTCAGTCGCCACCCGATCGTTCACTTTCATATCTGGCGCACTAATGCTGCGTAAACGCGGCAGCAGCCACAGCAGCAGCGGCGCACCGATCAACGCAGTGACCGAACCGGTAGAAACTTCCATCCACACGCGAGTCAGCCAGAGGATGATTTGATCGGAAAGCCAGAGGATCAGCGCCCCAATCAGCGACGCCAGCATCAGTCGCGGCAGCAGACGCCGCGCGCCCAGCATTTTTGCCAGCAGCGGCGCGAACAAGCCGATAAAGCCGATAATCCCCACCGCGTTCACCAGCAGCGCACTGATGACAATCGCCAGCGACAGTGCCGCCAGACGCGCCAGCGACAAGGCCAGCCCCAGATTGCGCGCCACGCCATCATCAAGCCCCATCAGGGTTAACGGGCGAAGTAGCAGTAACGTCAGCATCACGCCGCCCAGCAGCTGCGGCCATAAACGCTCAACGCCGCCCCAGTCGGTTTGCGTCAGCGTTCCGGTGCTCCACAGGAACATGCTTTGCAGCTGGTCGTGATGGAAGATAACCAGTAGCTGATTAATTGCCCCGCAATAAAGGCTCACCACCAGCCCCGCGAGGATCAGCGTTACCGGCGAAAGCCGTTTACCCCACGCGACGCCAAAAACGATTAAGCCAACGACACAAGCGCCCGCCAGCGCAGCAAACTGGCTCGCCATCGCGCCGGGGATCGCCCAGAGCGTCGTGACGGTAATCCCCAGTTGCGCGCCTGTAGCAACGCCCAACGTCGTCGGTTCCGCCAGCGGGTTACGCAGCACTTGCTGAAACAGCACGCCCACCAGCCCCAGGCCCGCGCCCACCAGTAGCGAAATCGCCAGACGCGGCAGCAAGCTGTAGTGAAAAATCATCTGCTCGATGACATCGATATCCGGCGACCAGGCAGCCTGCGCCCATTGGCTACGCGGCAGCGCCTGCGAAAAGTTCATCCAGGTCAGCGCCGTAGCGACAATCACCAACAGCGCCAGCAATAACGCCGGGAAAAGCGCAATTCGTTTACTCACGCTTTACCTCCGATGGCGTTATCCAGAATACGTACAAAGTGCATTGCCGAAAGCGTCGCACCATAAAACCAGACTGCGGGTACGCGCTGAAAGCGTCCGGCGCGGACAAACGGCATGGCCTGCCACAGCGGGGTTGCCATTAGCGCGTCCATGTCTTTGCTGTTGTCGTGATCAAAACAGAGCACATCAACATCTTTATACGCCGCCAGACGATCGATACTGACGGTAGTACTGCCCCAGAAATTGGTTTCTCCCTGCCAGGCATTCACAATGCCGTATTCATCGAGAATTTCCTGGAACAGGCTGTTTGGACCGAAGACCAGCATATGGCGCGGATCGAGAAGCGACGTCAGCAATAACGGGCGCGCTCCACGCTTCACAAAGCGGGGTTTCATGCTGCGGATAAAGTCTTCATATTGCGCTAAATGCGTTTCTGCTGCGCTTTGTAGATTAAGTAAATCCGCCATTTCCGTCAGCGATTTACGCGCCATCGCCAGCGGCTGTTTGCCGTCGCTGAAGTTAAATCCGCGTCCCGGCGCAATGCGTGCCAGCATTTCTGGCGAAGGGCCATATCCCGCCGACCAGACCATAAACGACGGTTTCATTTCGGTCAGCAGTTCAAGGTTAGGTTCTGTACGCAAACCAACGTCAATCACCGAATCTGGCAATGGCGGTTCGCTGACCCACAGGCGATAGTTAATGGTATCCGCCACGCCGTAAGGTACGATGCCGAGCGCCAGCAGTAATTCCACCGGCAACCACTCCAGCGCCACAACGCGATGTGGATCAATAGCCGCCGCACGGGCGGTATTCATCTGCCATAGCAACGGAGAAAGCGCCATCGCCGTTAACAGTCGGCGGCGCGAAATAAGAGGTAAACCGCTCATCAATAAACAAAACTCACAGGTGCAGCACCCGCCGGATGCGGCAAAATCCCCATCGGGATGCCATAAATCATTTCGAGGGTTTCGCCGCGCATAATTTCCGCAGGCGTTCCCTGAGCAATCATTTCACCACCGCGCAGGGCGACCAGATAATCACAATAGCGCGCCGCCATATTGATATCGTGCAGCACAGCAATGACCGTCAGACCACGTTCCTGACTTAAACGATGCACCAGCGCCAGCACGTCAACCTGGTGGGCGATATCCAGCGCCGAGGTCGGTTCATCCAGCAGCAGGCAACGGCTGTCCTGCGCCACCAGCATGGCGATCCACGCTCGCTGACGCTCGCCGCCGGAGAGACTATCGACCAGCCGATGCGCCAGCGGTTTTAAGCCAACCAGCGAGATAGCCTCTTCGACCTTTTCGCGATCTGCCGCACCAAAGCGCCCCAGCGCGCCATGCCACGGGTAACGACCAATCGCCACCAGTTCACGCACGGTCATCCCTTCTGCCGGAGGAAGCTGCTGCGGCAAATAAGCCACTTTGCGGGCGAACGCTTTGCTGCTCCAGCTTTCCAGCGGCTGGGTATCAAGAAGGATTTCGCCTTCCGACGGTGGCTGATGACGGCCAAGCATTTTGAGCAGAGTGGATTTACCAGAACCGTTGTGACCAATCAGACCGGTCACTTTCCCGGCAGGAAAGGTTAACGACAGCGGATGCAAAAGCGTGCGCCCTGGCACACGAAAGGAGATATTACGCAGTGCAAAAGTGGTATCGGAATGATTCGTGTATTCCTGCATAACAGCCAACTTGTGAAGCGGGCACGGAAATCCGTGCCCCAAAGAGAAAATTAGAAACGGAAGGTTGCGGTTGCAACGACCTGACGTTCTGCGCCCCAGTAACATGCATAATCACGATAGCAACTGGAGACATATTCGCGGTCGAACAGGTTATTCACGTTAACACCAACAGAAGAACCAGGCATACCGAAACGAGCAAGATCATATTTTATCATTGCATCAATCAGGGTATACCCCCCAACATTGAATGTCTGATTGGTCTTATCACCCGTAGTGTAGAAACTTGAAGTGTCGCCAAAATAACGCGCCCCTGCACCAAAACTCAGACCACTAAGAGTTGTTTCGTGGAAAGTGTAATCTGCCCACAGCGACGCCATATTTCGAGGAACCTCCGCCGGGCGTTTACCCTTATACAGTGTATCTTTGGTGTATTCAGCATCGGTGTAGCTGTATGCCGCAGTGACATTGATATTAGCGTTGACAGCTGCTTTCGCCTCAATTTCAAAGCCACGAGAACGAATCTCCCCCCCCTGTACGCTAAACAAAGTATTACTTGGGTCTGCAGTCAGATTTTTGTCTTTCGTCAACTGGAATACCGAGGCAGTGACAGTGACAGGCGTATCTTTCGGTACGTATTTGACACCTGCTTCGTACTGCTTACCGCGAGAAGGATCAAATGGTTTACCTTCTTTAGTCGCTCCAGATACTGGCTCGAAGGATTCGCTATAACTGAAATAAGGTGAGATACCGTTATCGAATAGATAATTAATGCCACCTCTCCAGGTGAACTGCTGATCGTTAATTTCATCCAAAGAACTCGTTGAACGAGTATAGGTAGAGGTTTTCGCAAAATCGTAACGACCACCCAACGTCAATACCCACTTATTCCACTCAGACTGATCCTGAATATAAAGTCCTGTCTGTTCCTGACGGTTAATTACCGCATATGGGAAATTGATATTGATATTGGCGTTACCATACTGTGGATCCTGCATACTAATTGGATTTGCAGTACCATAGTTCGCATCAATATCGTTACGCATGCGCAGGTAATCCACGCCAGTAAGCAAGGTATGTGCTACAGCACCGGTAGCAAAGTTGGACTGTAGTTGCGTATCAACGGTGAACGAATTTAAATCTTCGTCTGAGCGTACATAAGCACGGCTAATTTGCGCTGGCGCGATGTAACCATTGCCATATACTGCATCGTAGAGTGTATGAATGCGGGTATAGCGCAGATTCTGACGTACAGTAAAAGTATCATTAAATTCATGAGCAAAGCTGTAGCCAATTAATTGTTGACGACGAGACATCCTATTGTCTTTCTCGCCTTCATTAAAATCTGTTGGCAATTTGTGCCAGCTACCATTTGCATCCTGATAGGGGACAACGGTTCCCTGACGCGGTAACCAACCATAATAGCCCGCATCGGGATCACTCTGGAAATTACTCAGGAAAGTCAAATCCGTTTTATCATCAGGACGCCAACTGAATGAGGGAGCTACTGCATACCGTGTAGCTTTTGCATACTTTTGTTGTGCATCCTGACTATGTCCTAATCCCGTCAAGCGATATGACCAAACACCATCATCATCTATTGCATCACTAAAATCGAATCCAGTCTGCCAAAGATTATCCGTTCCCATTTTGAACTGGATCTCTTTAATCGGATCCGTTGAAGGACGCTTGCTGACCATGCTCACGACTCCGCCCGGATGGCTTTTACCGTACAGTACGGATACTGGGCCACGGAGTAATTCCACACGTTCAAGGAAATAAGGGTCAATAGAGGCTTCAGAGTAGTTATCCCCCTGAAGTTTTAAGCCGTCCAGATATTGGTTGGTATTAACTGTACTGGGTGTAGTAAATCCACGAATAGTAACAACATCATATGTCGTTGAACTACCACGCGTTGAAAAGACACTTGGCGTATAATCCAGAGCTTCTTTTACCGTTGCGGGTTGTTTGATATCCATCTCTTCTCGGGTCACAACCGAAATAGACTGTGGCGTTTTTTCGATTGGCGTATCCGTTTTAGTCGCAGTAGCAGAGTGCTTCGCCGCAATAGTTGCAGCCGGCCCCCATGCGCTTTCTTGCGGCGCAGGTGCAGCGGTAACGGTGATAGTGTCTTCTTTCGGTTCAACCGCTGCCTGTGCATAAACAGACATGCCGCTAACCGCTGTGGCTACTACAACTGCGATTTTACGCAGCGAGTGTTTTGGCTGAGCAGTTTTGGTACGCGCCATTGGTATATCTCTGATGAAAGTGAATGATAACGTAAACGAGAATGATTATTATAAAGATAAAATAATATTCGAAACGGCGAGACGATAGCAAGCAGTACCCATCAGAGATCCAACCAAAGGGTCAATAAATAACCAGATGAAAAGAAAGGGTTAATGCTTTTGGAGGGATGTTATTTTACCGGATGGCTACTCGCCATCCGGTATGTCACGCTTAGACGTTAATTACTACCAAACATATCCTTGATCCAGCCTGCCACGCCGTCGCTGTCTTTCTGCTGCTGTTGAGCAGGTTGCTGTTGCGGCTGTGAAGACTGATCAAATGGATTGCCTGACGGCTGCTGTACCTCACTCTGCTGGCACAGCGATTGCGGATCGCTGGTCCAGACCGGCAAAGTACGCATACCACCGCTGCAAACAAAGTTACCATCGTAATCCACGCCCATATCCACGATATCTTCCGGCGGTACAAGATTCAGCGGCGTTGGTGTCTGATTAGCCAGATAACGCTGGTAAATCGACATCGCCCCGCTGGCACCGTACAGCTTAGTCGGCTGGTTGTTATCGCGGCCGACCCAGGTGATAGTCACCGTGCTGCCGTCAATGCCCGCAAACCAGGTATCAACGTTGTTGTTGGTAGTCCCCGTTTTCCCTGCCAGATGCAGATTTGGATATTTCGCCCCAAGCTGACGCCCTGTACCACGTTGCACCACTTGCTGCATGGTCCACAGCGTCAGATACGCCGCCTGCGCCGGAACTGCGCGTTCCGCCTGCGGGAAGCTCTGATACAGCACCTTACCATCTTCCGCGATTACCGAACGCAGCGCAGAAAGCGGCGCGCGGTTACCGCCGCTGGCGATAGTCTGGAACGCCTGCGCCACTTCGATTGGCGTTAAGTTCAGCGCTCCCAGCAACATTGCCGGAACTGGATTCAACTGGTCTTTCGGCACGCCCAGTTTGATCCAGGTATCCGTAACCGCAGGCAGCCCCAGCGCCATCCCCAGATTCACCGTCGGCACGTTCATCGAACGGGTCAACGCATCCACCAGCATCACTCTGCCGCTTTCGCTATAGCGACGATCATCGTTCTGCGGTGACCAGACCTGACCGTTCGGCTGACGCAGCGCGATTGGCGCATCAGCAATCCACGTGTTCAGGCGATAGATTTTCGGCTGACTTAACGCCGTAAGGTAAGTCGCTGGTTTTGCCAGTGAACCAATCGAACGACGCGCCTGCATCGCACGGTTGTAGCCCGCGAACTGCGGTTCAGCCCCCCCGACCATCGCACGGACTTCGCCACTAAAGCGGTCAACGACGACAATCGCCGTTTCCAGATCGCTCAACTTACGCTGTTTCTTCAGTGCAGGAATGCCTTCTACGGCAGCTTTTTCTGCCGCATCCTGGGCCACTGAGTCAAAAGTAGTGAAGATCTTCACACCAGAGAGATCTTTCACCTTATCGCCCAGTTTCGCCTGCAACTCCTGACGCACCAGCTGCATAAAGGCTGGCTGAGGAGAGATTACTCCGCCGCGTGGCTGTACGCCCAGCGGTCGCGCACTCAGCATTTCATACAGTTCGCCATCGATAATCTGCTGTTGTTGCAGCAAACGCAGCACCAGGTTACGTCGCTCCAGCGCCAGTTTCGGATTACGCCACGGGTTGTAGATCGACGCGCCTTTCACCATGCCAACTAACAGCGCCTGCTGGTCAAGGCTCAACTCTTCTACCGGGCGACCAAAGTAGTACAGGCTCGCCAGCGGGAAGCCACGAATTTCGTTGTCGCCGCTCTGACCGAGATACACCTCGTTCATATACAGCTCAAGAATGCGATCTTTGCTGTAACGTGCATCCATGATCAACGCCATATAGGCTTCGTTCGCTTTACGCCAGTAAGAACGTTCGCTGGAGAGGAACAGGTTTTTCACTAACTGTTGCGTCAGTGTACTCGCCCCCTGCACCGTGCGTCCGGCTGTCAGGTTCGCCAGCACCGCACGTCCAATGGAGTAGAGGCTGATGCCATCATGCTCGTAGAAATGACGGTCTTCTGTCGCCAGCAAGGTATCTACCAGCAAGTCCGGGAAACCACTGCGCGGCACAAACAGACGCTGCTCGCCGTTTGGCGAGGAGATCATGGTGATCAGGCGCGGATCAAGACGGAAGAAACCGAACTGACGGTTGTTCTCCATATTGACGATGGTCGCCAGATGATCACCATCAAAAGTCAGACGCGCACGCACCTGCCCTTCTTTACTGTCCGGGAAATCAAACGGACGGCGGATCATTTCAATGCTGTTGGCCTGCACGGTAAATTCGCCAGGACGGGTCATCTTCGACACCTGACGATACTGGGTCGCCTCCAGCAGTTTCACCATCTCGTTCTTGCTGATGGTCATATCTGGTTCAAGGTTAACCATTCGGCCATAGACCGCCGCTGGCAACTGCCAGACCTTGCCATCAATACGGCTACGAATTTTTTGATCGAGATAAACGCCGTAAATGGCGATCAGCACGGCAAAAACGATAGCCAGTTTTAGCAGCAGCCATAACCAGCCGCGTTTGCCACGAGGCTTACGCCCTTTTCCTTTGCCCTTTCCTTTGCGCGGCATCGGTTCTTCGTCCTCATAGTCATCATAATCGTCGTAATCATCGTCGTCTTCGTAACGACGACGGCTTACCTTTTGTTTGACTGGACGCGTCGGTTTCCCTTTGCGTCCAATTGGCTCGCGGTCATTCCCGGCCATGCTTTTTCTCCGCAATATTCAGGCGCAAAAGCCCGATTTTCTGTTCTTCTGTTGCAATACAGAAGAAGATATCTCTCAAAATGCTTTTCTCCCTCTCCCTGTGGGAGAGGGCCGGGGTGAGAGCATCAGCGCGCACATTACCCCTATGCCCGTTTACCAACCTTACGAATACTTTTTCGTCCGCCGCGTTGGTGCGGTATTCGCCGGGTCGTCCGGCCAGACGTGTTTGGGATAACGCCCTTTCATCTCCTTTTGCACCTCACGATACGCCCCTTTCCAGAAGGCCCCCAAATCACGCGTGATTTGCAGCGGCCTTTGGGCGGGTGAAAGCAACTCCAGCACCAGTGGCACACGCCCCTGGGCGATTGTCGGATTGGTGGCTTCGCCAAACATCTCCTGCATTCTTACTGCCAGCGCAGGCGGGTTATCTTCATGATAACGAATGGCGATCCGACTTCCCGTCGGCACAGTGTAATGCGCAGGCAGGGAACTCACCAGACGTTGCTGCATTCCCCAATCGAGTAATCCATGCAGCGCCTGGTAAATATCGACTGATTTCAGGCCACGTAGCGAATGTACGCCGCTCATATGCGGCAACAACCACGTTTCAAGCGTCGCCAATAAACTCGCGTCATCGACCGCTGGCCAGTCATACTCTGGTAACCACTTCGCAGCGCACAGTAAACGCAGGCGTAGCTGTTCCGCTTCTGGCGTCCAGTTGAGGACGTTTAATCCTTTATCGCGTATACCGTTAAGCATCGCCTGATGTAATTCTTCTTCCGAAGGTTTCGCTAGTGGCTGCACTTTTACCGTGAGCTGGCCAATTTGCAGCCGACGCCAGGCTTTCAGCGTGCCTTGAGCATCGTCCCACTCCACAGTGTCAGACTGCTGCACCAGTTGCGGGCAACGTTCTACTAACGTATCAATATCGACCGGCAGCGCCAGCAAAATCCGCGCATCCGGCGAGGCGCTGCCCTGCAATAATAACGGTGCGATCAGCCATTCGTGGCGGTTTAACGCGTCGTCGGCATCCAGCATTGCCCCCATGCCGTTCGCCAGTTGATAGCGACCATCTTGCCCACGCCGACGAGCAATACGATCGGCAAACGCTCGGGTGAGTAGCGGCGCAATAAGCGAACTGTCCTCCTCACCGCCGCGAACGTTTAAGCGTTTCAACAGTTGCTGACTACGTTGCTGCCAGGCTGGTTGATTACGCGAGAACGCCACGCCAAGATCGCCATTCCGCATCCGTGGCGGTTCTTCGAGTATGGCGGCAATTTTTGCGGCGGTAGCCGCTTCATCGTCGCTCTTCGCACTCACCAGCATTGCCGCTAAACGCGGATCGTTACCCAGCGCCGCCATTTTTTGCCCTTGCGCACTAAGCCGTTCACCGTCCAGCGCCCCCAGCATGTGTAACAGACGTTTCGCCGCCTGTAGAATCACCGCTGGCGGGTGATCCAGCCAGTTCATCTGTGCCGGATCGCTACATCCCCATTGCAGTAATTCCATCAACAAACCGGAGAGATCGCTTTGTAAGATCTCCGGTTCACTTTGCGCTGCGGCGCGTTCCGCCTGCTCTTTAGCGATTAAATGCAGGCAAATACCTGGCTCCAGACGCCCGGCGCGCCCGGCACGTTGCGTCATCGACGCCTGACTAACGCGCTGAGTGATCAACCGAGTAAGACCCGTACGCGGATCAAAGCGCGCAACCCTTTCCTGGGCGCAATCCATCACCAGACGGATACCTTCGATGGTTAGACTGGTTTCAGCGATGTTGGTCGCCAGCACCACTTTGCGCATTCCTTGCGGCGCAGGGAGGATAGCTTTTCGCTGATCGTTCAGCGACAACGCGCCATACAGCGGGCAGAGCAACACATCACTGCCGATACGTGACGCCAATTGTTCCTGCACGCGCTGAATTTCTCCGACACCAGGTAAAAATAACAGTAATGACCCAGTTTCCTGGCGCAGCAATTCGGCGGTAGCGGCAGCTACTGCTTCGTCAAAGCGTTGGTGTGCAGGCAACGGCAAATAGCGGCGCTCCACCGGATACGAGCGCCCTTCGGAAACAACAACGGGCGCTTCTGGCAGCATCTGCTGCAAGCGATCGTTATCCAGCGTAGCCGACATAATTAGCAGCTTTAAGTCATCGCGCAGACCTTGTTGCACATCGAGTAACAACGCCAGCGCCAAATCCGCCTGCAAACTGCGTTCATGAAATTCATCGAGGATCACCAGCCCCACGCCGTTCAGTTCCGGGTCGCGCTGGATCATGCGCGTCAACACGCCTTCGGTGACCACTTCCAGACGAGTATTCGGCCCGACGCAGTTTTGCGCACGCATCCGGTAGCCAACTGTGTCGCCAGGCTTTTCGTTCAGCAGCTCCGCCAGGCGTTGCGCAACGTTACGCGCCGCCAGTCGACGTGGCTCCAACAGGATGATTTTCCCGTGAATCCCTGAATGCGCCAGCAGTTGCAGCGGTAGCCAGGTCGATTTTCCGGCTCCGGTCGGCGCACTTAATAACACCTGCGGCGCATAATCGAGGGCGGCAAGTAATTCAGGTAAGACGGCTGCAACGGGTAACGACGACACAAAACGCTCCAGAGGGTTAACATTCTTCGCGCCACATTGTAGCATCGCGGTAATTCATAACCGAGTGCCTGACATGTCTGAACCGCAACGGCTGTTCTTTGCCATTGACCTACCTGCTGAAATCCGCGAACAGATTATTCACTGGCGCGCCGCACAGTTTCCACCTGAAGCGGGCCGCCCGGTTGCTGCTGAGAATTTGCATCTGACGTTGGCGTTTTTAGGCGAAGTAAGCGCAGACAAAGAGAAGGCGCTCTCACTGCTGGCCGGGCGAATTCGTCAACCCGGTTTTACACTCACGCTTGATGACGCAGGTCAGTGGCTGCGTTCACGCGTGGTATGGTTGGGTATGCGCCAGCCGCCGCGCGGCTTAATCCAACTGGCGAATATGCTTCGTTCTCAGGCAGCACGCAGTGGTTGTTTTCAAAGCAATCGACCATTTCATCCGCATATCACCTTATTGCGCGACGCCAGCGAGGCGGTAACAATCCCACCGCCTGGTTTTAATTGGTCATATGAGGTGAAGGAGTTCACTCTTTATGCTTCCTCGTTTGCCCGTGGGCGTACACGCTACACACCGCTCAAACGCTGGACGCTGACGCAATAAAAAGGATTGTCATAATGGAATTTTCTCCTCCTTTACAGCGCGCCACGCTAATTCAGCGTTATAAACGCTTTTTAGCCGATGTGATCACACCTGATGGTCGTGAATTGACGCTACACTGCCCCAACACTGGCGCGATGACCGGTTGTGCAACGCCTGGCGATACCGTCTGGTATTCGACTTCCGACAATACAAAACGGAAATACCCGCACACCTGGGAATTAACCCAAAGCCAAAGCGGCGCATTTATTTGCGTTAATACGCTTTGGGCGAATAGATTGACGAAAGAGGCTATCCTTAATGGGGAAATTTCGGAGCTATCAGGCTATAGCTCGCTGAAAAGCGAAGTAAAATACGGTGCCGAGCGCAGTCGTATTGACCTCATGTTACAGGCGAGGTTTCGACCTGACTGCTATATTGAAGTGAAATCGGTTACGTTAGCGGAAAATGAGCAAGGTTACTTTCCCGATGCCGTTACCCAACGTGGGCAGAAACATCTTCGGGAGTTGATGAGCGTAGCGGCTGAAGGCCAACGAGCGGTGATTTTTTTCGCTGTACTGCATTCAGCCATTACACGGTTTTCACCCGCGCGCCACATCGATGAGAAATACGCGCAACTATTGTCAGAAGCACAACAGAGGGGAGTAGAAATTCTGGCTTATAAAGCGGAACTTTCTGCTGAAGGTATGGCTCTTAAAAAATCACTGCCTGTTACATTGTAGTAGTGTAAGTAACTGGTTAATTTACATTCTGGTCGCGTGCGCAAATACGCTTTTCCTCACACAGTTGTCAAGTGTTACGTTTAGATAATTGCTATCCGGAAAAGCATCTGCTATTTATAGCGGCCTCATTTTTCCCCCGAACATGGGGATCGATAGTGCGTGTTAAGGAGAAGCAACATGCAAGAAGGGCAAAACCGTAAAACATCGTCCCTGAGTATTCTCGCCATCGCTGGGGTGGAGCCATATCAGGAGAAGCCGGGCGAAGAGTATATGAACGAAGCCCAGCTGGCGCACTTCCGTCGTATTCTGGAAGCATGGCGTAATCAACTCAGGGATGAAGTCGATCGCACCGTTACACATATGCAGGATGAAGCAGCCAACTTCCCGGACCCGGTAGACCGTGCAGCCCAGGAAGAAGAGTTCAGCCTCGAACTGCGTAACCGCGATCGCGAGCGTAAGCTGATCAAAAAGATCGAGAAGACGCTGAAAAAAGTGGAAGACGAAGATTTCGGCTACTGCGAATCTTGCGGTGTTGAAATTGGTATTCGTCGTCTGGAAGCGCGCCCGACAGCCGATCTGTGCATCGACTGCAAAACGCTGGCTGAAATTCGCGAAAAACAGATGGCTGGCTAATTACAGCCGTTCCATCACGTTTACCACAGGCGGGAAATACTCCCGCCTTATTTTTTGTTCAAAGAGATGACAGACACACAGTATATTGGTCGCTTCGCCCCCTCACCTTCCGGCGAACTTCATTTTGGCTCTCTGATTGCTGCGCTTGGCAGCTATTTGCAGGCTCGCGCCCGGCAAGGTCGCTGGCTGGTACGCATTGAAGATATCGACCCGCCTCGTGAAGTTCCCGGTGCCGCAGAAACTATCCTGCGCCAGCTGGAACATTACGGCCTGCACTGGGACGGCGATGTTCTTTGGCAATCCCAACGTCACGACGCCTATCGCGAAGCACTCGCCTGGTTACATGAGCAAGAGCTAAGTTATTACTGCACCTGCACGCGTGCGCGTATCCAAAGCATTGGCGGTATTTACGACGGTCATTGCCGAACATTGCATCATGGACCAGACAACGCGGCTGTGCGTATTCGGCAGTTGTATCCGGTCACGCAGTTTACTGATCAACTACGCGGAATTATTCACGCCGACGAAAAACTGGCGCGAGAAGATTTTATTATTCATCGTCGTGATGGTTTGTTTGCCTATAACCTGGCGGTGGTGGTCGATGATCACTTCCAGGGCGTCACAGAAATTGTTCGTGGGGCAGATTTAATTGAACCGACAGTGCGGCAAATCTCGCTGTACCAGCTTTTTGGCTGGCAGGTGCCAGATTACATTCATTTACCGCTGGCGCTAAACGCACAAGGCACTAAACTTTCCAAGCAGAATCATGCGCCTGCGTTACCGAAAGGCGATCCGCGCCCTGTGCTAATCGCGGCACTTCATTTTCTGGGTCAGCAGGCAGAAGCGCACTGGCAGGATTACAGCGTAGAGCAAATCCTTCAGTCAGCCGTCAAAAACTGGACGCTGACCGCCGTGCCAGAGTCGGCAATTGTAAATTCAACATTCTCAAATGCGTCATGCTGAGCTATGATTAGCCGCTATTTTTTTGTCCTGAATGATGTTTGACACTACCGAGGTGTATTATTTTTACCCGAGTCGCTAATTTTTGCCGCAAGGTGTTGAGCCGCGAGGAGAGCGAAGCTGAACAGGCAGTCGCCCGTCCACAGGTGACGGTGATCCCGCGCGAGCAGCATGCTATTTCCCGCAAAGATATCAGTGAAAATGCCCTGAAGGTAATGTACAGGCTCAATAAAGCGGGATACGAAGCCTGGCTGGTTGGCGGCGGCGTACGCGACCTGTTACTTGGCAAAAAGCCGAAAGATTTTGACGTGACCACCAACGCCACGCCTGAGCAGGTGCGCAAATTGTTCCGTAATTGCCGCCTGGTAGGTCGCCGTTTCCGTCTGGCTCATGTGATGTTTGGCCCGGAAATTATCGAAGTCGCCACCTTCCGAGGTCACCACGAAGGCAATGTCAGCGACCGCACGACTTCTCAGCGCGGGCAAAACGGCATGTTGCTACGCGACAACATTTTCGGCTCCATCGAAGAAGACGCCCAGCGCCGCGATTTCACTATTAATAGTCTGTATTACAGCGTCGCGGATTTTACCGTCCGTGATTACGTTGGTGGCATGCAGGATCTGAAAGACGGTGTTATCCGCCTGATTGGGAACCCGGAAACGCGCTACCGTGAAGATCCGGTACGTATGCTGCGCGCAGTACGTTTTGCCGCGAAACTGGGGATGCGCATCAGCCCAGAAACTGCCGAGCCGATCCCACGCCTTGCTACTCTGCTCAACGATATTCCGCCAGCACGCCTGTTTGAAGAGTCTCTTAAACTGTTGCAAGCGGGCTACGGTTACGAAACCTATAAACTGCTGTGTGAATATAATCTGTTCCAGCCGCTGTTCCCGACCATTACCCGTTACTTCACGGAAAATGGCGACAGCCCAATGGAGCGGATCATTGAGCAGGTACTGAAGAATACCGATACGCGTATTCATAACGATATGCGCGTTAACCCGGCGTTTTTGTTTGCCGCCATGTTCTGGTATCCACTGCTGGAAACAGCGCAGAAAATTGCTCAGGAAAGCGGCCTGACCTATCACGACGCTTTCGCGCTGGCGATGAACGACGTGCTGGACGAAGCCTGCCGTTCACTGGCAATCCCGAAACGTCTGACTACGCTAACTCGCGATATCTGGCAGCTGCAGCTGCGTATGTCCCGTCGTCAGGGCAAACGGGCATGGAAACTGCTGGAGCATCCGAAATTCCGCGCCGCCTACGACCTGCTGTCCCTGCGTGCTGAAGTGGAACGCAACGCCGAGCTGCAACGTCTGGCGAAATGGTGGGGTGAGTTCCAGGTTTCTGCGCCACCAGACCAAAAAGGGATGCTCAACGAGCTGGATGAAGATCCAACACCGCGCCGTCGTACTCGCCGTCCGCGCAAACGCGCGCCGCGTCGCGAGGGTACCGCATGACGGTGGCGTATATTGCCATAGGCAGCAATCTGGCCTCTCCGCTGGAGCAGGTCAATGCTGCCGTGAAAGCATTGGGTGACATTCCGGAAAGCCGCATTCTTGCCGTTTCTTCATTTTACCGTACCCCACCGCTGGGGCCGCAAGATCAACCCGATTACTTAAACGCAGCCGTAGCGCTGGAAACCGCTCTTGCCCCTGAAGAGTTACTCAATCACACACAGCGTATTGAGTTGCAGCAAGGTCGCGTCCGCAAAGCTGAACGCTGGGGGCCACGCACGCTGGACCTCGACATTATGTTATTCGGTAATGAAACGATTAATACCGAACGACTCACCGTTCCGCACTACGATATGAAGAATCGTGGATTTATGCTGTGGCCGCTGTTTGAGATTGCGCCGGAGCTGGTTTTTCCTGATGGAACAACATTAGACAACTTATTACGAATAAATAAATACGATGAATTAAATAAGTGGTAATACAATAATCTCTTGAATATAAATAAATTCTGAAAATACTTCCCAACAATTGCAATCAATGCTTCCTTTAAGCTACAACCACAATTAATAATATATTCCACCCTCTTAACCTTCCCACCCCATACACTATTTTTTCAACTTTAGATATTTAGTTTTACTTAAAGTTGAATTAAGTGGATATATAATTTTTATTATGCACAATATCCCCCCTAATGATGAGCAGATGTAACATTCGGTAAATTCAAGTCCTCATCATTAACAAACCAATCTTTCTAGTCTATCGGGCCTCCCCATGTGCGGACTCCCGATTGAAGTTAAACTCATGGAATATAATTCAAGGATTTTTATGTCTAAAAAATTAGGTTTTGCCCTGTCTGGTCTTATGCTGGCAATGGTTGCAGGTACTGCTTCTGCAGATATGGACGGTGGTCAGTTAAATATCAGCGGTCTGGTTGTTGATAACACCTGTGAAACCCGTGTAGACGGTGGTAACAAAGATGGTCTAATCCTGCTGCAAACTGCAACTGTTGGTGAAATCACTGACGGCGTACTGAATGATACCGTTGGTGCTAAAGCTAAACCTTTCAGCATCACCGTTGACTGTAGCAAAGCGAACCCGAATCCAGGTAGCACAGCTAAAATGACCTTCGGTTCTGTTTTCTTTGGTAATAGCAAAGGAACGCTGAACAACGACATGTCTATTAACAACCCGTCTGATGGCGTAAATATCGCTCTGCACAATATTGATGGTTCCACTATCAAACAGGTTCAAATTAACAACCCCGGCGATGTGTATACTAAAACCATGGATGCAACGACAAAATCTGCAATTTATGATTTTAAAGCATCTTACGTTCGTGCTGACGCAAATCAGACAGCGACTGCTGGTTATGTAAAAACTAACACTGCATACACCATTACTTATCAGTAAGTATTCACCAATTAAATTGATTGAATGAATATACAGGGAATAGTATTAATAATTACTATTTTTATATTATTCCCTGTTTTAATTAACTCTGTCAGGGATGGTTTATGTTTTTTAACACCAAACATACAGCAGCTTTATGCTTCGTAACCTGTATGGCTTTTAGCTCATCGTCTATTGCGGATATTGTCATTTCGGGTACTCGCGTAATATATAAAAGCGATCAAAAAAGTGTCAGCGTACGTCTGGAAAATAAAGGGAATAACCCGTTACTTGTCCAGAGTTGGTTAGATACTGGCGATGACAACGCTGAACCTGGCAGTATTACAGTCCCCTTTACCGCCACACCGCCAGTATCGCGTATTGATGCCAAACGTGGGCAAACAATCAAACTGATGTACACCGCCAGTACCTCACTGCCTAAAGACAGGGAGAGCGTATTCTGGTTTAACGTACTGGAAGTTCCACCAAAACCAGATGCAGAAAAGGTCGCGAATCAAAGCCTGCTGCAACTGGCATTTCGCACACGTATAAAACTGTTCTATCGCCCGGATGGATTGAAGGGAAATCCCTCTGAAGCCCCATTAGCCCTGAAATGGTCCTGGTCAGGTTCAGACGGTAAAACGGCATTACAAGTCACTAATCCAACGCCTTACTACGTCTCTTTTAGCAGTGGCGATTTAGAAGCCAGCGGTAAACGCTATCCGATTGATGTGAAAATGATTGCACCATTCAGTGATGAAGTCATGAAAGTCAATGGCCTTAATGGCAAAGCAAATTCTTCAAAAGTGCACTTTTACGCCATTAATGACTTTGGTGGCGCCATTGAAGGTAATGCCCGACTGTAATCAGGCAAGGATATAATTCCGCAGGAAGCATAGCGTGACTATAAAATATACTAAAAATTATCATCATCATCTGACCCGTATCGCCACGTTATGCGCGCTGCTGTATTGCAATAGTGCTTTCAGTGCTGAACTCGTTGAATATGACCCTACCTTCCTGATGGGGCAGAATGCATCTAATATTGATCTCAGTCGATACAGCGAAGGTAACCCCGCTATACCGGGTGTTTACGACGTCAGTGTTTATGTCAACGATCAACCAATCATTAACCAAAGTATTACATTTGTAGCAATTGAAGGAAAAAAGAACGCCCAGGCCTGTATCACATTAAAGAATTTATTGCAGTTTCATATTAATTCCCCCGATATAAATAACGAAAAAGCCGTTCTGCTTGCCCGGGATGAAACGCTCGGGGATTGCCTCAATTTGACGGAAATTATCCCTCAGGCTTCCGTTCGTTATGACGTTAACGATCAACGTCTGGATATAGACGTTCCTCAAGCCTGGGTAATGAAAAATTACCAAAACTATGTTGATCCATCATTATGGGAAAACGGCATTAATGCGGCTATGTTGTCATATAACCTCAACGGATATCATAGTGAAACCCCTGGTCGAAGAAATGACAGCATTTATGCTGCTTTTAACGGTGGGATGAATTTAGGTGCATGGCGACTGCGAGCCTCCGGCAACTACAACTGGATGACCGATTCTGGCAGTAATTATGATTTTAAGAATCGGTATGTACAACGAGATATCGCCTCACTACGCTCTCAATTAATTATTGGTGAATCTTATACTACGGGCGAAACCTTTGATTCCGTCAGTATCCGAGGCATTCGCGTATACAGTGACAGCAGAATGTTGCCTCCGACATTAGCCAGCTTTGCACCTATCATACATGGCGTCGCCAATACCAATGCCAAAGTCTCTATTACGCAAGGCGGCTATAAGATTTATGAAACGACTGTGCCTCCAGGCGCTTTCGTCATTGATGATCTTAGCCCGTCAGGGTACGGCAGTGATCTTATTGTGACCATCGAAGAATCCGATGGCTCAAAAAGGACATTCTCGCAACCTTTTTCATCGGTTGTTCAAATGTTACGCCCTGGCGTTGGACGTTGGGATATTAGCGGTGGCCAGGTCTTAAAAGATGATATTCAGGATGAACCTAATTTATTTCAGGCCAGCTACTACTACGGTCTGAATAACTATCTGACGGGTTATACTGGTATTCAGATTACCGATAATAACTATACCGCCGGTTTGTTAGGTCTTGGCCTGAATACCTCAGTCGGTGCATTTTCTTTCGATGTGACTCACTCCGATGTCCGTATCCCGGATGATAAAACATACCAGGGGCAAAGTTATCGTGTTTCCTGGAACAAATTATTCGAAGAAACAAGTACTTCACTGAATATCGCGGCCTATCGCTATTCAACACAAAATTACCTTGGTCTTAATGATGCACTAACTCTAATTGATGAAGTGAAACATCCCGAACAAGATCTTGAGCCGCAAAACATGCGTAATTACTCGCGCATGAAAAATCAGGTTACGGTCAGTATTAACCAACCGTTGAAATTTGAGAAAAAAGATTACGGTTCATTTTATCTTTCCGGAAGTTGGTCCGATTACTGGGCTTCAGGACAAAATCGTAGCAATTACTCTATTGGCTACAGTAACAGTACATCCTGGGGCAGCTACAGTGTCAGTGCACAGCGTTCATGGAATGAAAACGGCGACACTGACGATAGCATTTATCTCAGTTTCACCATTCCTATTGAAAAATTACTTGGCACTGAACAGCGTACTTCAGGTTTCCAGAGTATTGATACTCAAATGAGCAGTGACTTTAAGGGCAATAATCAACTCAACGTCAGTAGCAGTGGCTATAGCGATAACGCTCGCGTCAGTTATAGCGTGAATACAGGCTATACGATGAATAAAGCCAGTAAAGATATGAGTTATGTTGGTGGATATGCCAGCTATGAGTCACCGTGGGGAACCCTGGCCGGTTCAGTTTCTGCGAATAGCGATAACAGTCGTCAAGTTTCTCTCAGCACTGACGGTGGTTTTGTATTACATAGCGGCGGCCTGACCTTCAGTAATGACAGTTTTAGCGACTCCGATACACTGGCGGTAGTTCAGGCTCCTGGTGCCAAAGGGGCTCGAATAAATTATGGCAACAGCACTATCGATCGGTGGGGTTATGGTGTCACCAGTGCCCTTTCTCCTTATCATGAAAACCGTATCGCGCTGGATATCAACGATCTTGAGAACGATGTTGAATTAAAAAGTACCAGTGCTGTTGCTGTGCCGCGTCAGGGTTCAGTCGTCTTTGCTGATTTTGAAACTGTGCAAGGGCAATCAGCGATTATGAACATCACTCGAAGTGATGGTAAAAATATTCCATTTGCTGCAGATATTTATGATGAGCAGGGTAATGTAATTGGTAATGTTGGACAGGGTGGACAGGCTTTTGTTCGTGGTATTGAGCAGCAAGGAAATATCAGCATTAAATGGCTCGAAGAAAGTAAACCTGTAAGTTGTCTTGCGCATTATCAACAAAGTTCAGAAGCAGAAAAAATAGCGCAATCTATTATTCTGAATGGAATTCGGTGTCAGATTCAGTAACTACAAGGGACGTCAAATGATAAAAACAACGCCACATAAAATAGCGATACTGATGGGAATATTATTATCACCCTCAGTATTTGCAACGGATATTAATGTAGAGTTTACAGCCACTGTCAAAGCGACAACCTGTAACATCACACTTACTGGTAATAATGTCACGAATGATGGTAATAATAACTACACATTAAAAATCCCTAAGATGGGGCTGGATAAGATCGCGAATAAAACGACAGAAGCTCAGGCTGATTTTAAACTGGTTGCCAGTGGGTGCAGCAGTGGCATTAGCTGGATCGATACCACTCTGACCGGAAACGCCTCATCAAGTTCACCCAAGCTTATTATACCGCTGTCTGGTGATACAAATTCTACGACAAGTTATATCGGTATAGGTTTCAAGAGACGGAATACTGATGATGCCACTTTTCTTAAACCCAACAGTGCGGAAAAGATACGCTGGGACACAGGCGAAATACCGTCCGACAAAGGTCTTGAAATGACTGTTGCGCTACGTGAAACATCTCAAGGCGCTGGTGTGCCGGGGAACTTCCGCGCTCTAGCGACGTTTAATTTCATCTATCAATAAGAAGGATAATTAAGATGACATTTAAAAATTTACGTTATGGATTATCCAGCAGTCTGGTTCTGGTAGCCTCACTATTCAGTGTCCCGTCTTATGCTGCAACAGACAGCATTGGACTGACTGTTATTACCACTGTGGAAATGGGTACCTGCACAGCAACACTTATGGATGGTAATAATAAAATCTCCACGGTTAATTTTGGTGATGTATATATATCTGAAGTCAATGCTAAAACCAAAATTAAAACATTCAAACTACAGTTTAAAGATTGTGCAGGAATTCCAGGAAAGAAAGCATATATAACATTAACCAAAGTTGGCACATGTGAAGGAAATGCCAATAATGGTGATGGATTTGCCAATGCATCTACATCCACAGAAAAAGCAAATGCGGTTGTGGTTGAAGTCTGGGGTGCCATCACACCAGATCGAGCAGACAAAAATAAACAATTTAGCTGCGCTACTCCTCAAGCGAAAGAAAAGAGTATTGTGGGTGCAACAGGTACTAATGTTGTGGACTTTGATATGAGTGCAGTCCTTGTGGTAGATAAGGATAAAACTGTCAATAATGTTACGGCAGGTGATTTTTTCGCCCCTGCAACATTTACTATCACCTATAACTAACAGACTGACAGATTCAGGAACTATATATGCATCCCACTCAACGTAAGCTGATGAATAGAATAATTCTGTTTCTGTCATTACTGTTTCCCATTACCTGTCCAGCCATCGCTGGACAGGATATCGACCTTGTTGCCAATGTAAAAAACAGCACTTGCAAAAGCGGAATCAGTAACCAGGGTAATATTGATCTTGGCGTCGTTGGGGTGGGATATTTTTCAGGTAATGTGACTCCTGAAAGTTATCAACCAGGTGGAAAAGAGTTCACTGTCAGTGTATCCGACTGTGCATTACAGGGAACTGGCGATGTGCTAAATCAGTTACATATTGATTTTAGAGCCCTTAGCGGTGTCATGGCTGCTGGCTCCAGGCAAATATTTGCCAATGACGAAGCAACAGGCGCTAAAAATGTTGGCGTAGTTATTTTTTCTATCCAGGATTCTGCAAATACGTTCAATGTATTAAATACAGCAGGTATATCACGCTCAGTCTATCCCGTGATGACATCAGTAATGGATAATTCATCATGGAAATTTTATGCCAGAATGCAAAAAATTGATTCCACACTGGATGTTACTTCTGGCCAAGTCAAAAGCACCGTACTGGTTGATATTTATTATGAGTAACTCTAATGTAAGAAAAAACAATATGCACACACAGACCACCACATATTATATGCACGTATTATTTAAATTTTTCTATATAATTCTAACTACACTATTCTGCATCTCAGCTTACGCAAACAATACAAGTTTCATTGTAGGTAATAATGCTGGCGTTGATGCCTTTAGTGGTCCATCTTCAAGCGGAAAAGCAATATTTCGTTATGCGACTATTACTAACAATCTGGTGTTTTATAAACCACCTCCCGGTGATGGCATTAACAAAACTGATGTAAAACTGTTTTGGTCTCAACTAGATAGTTTGGGAGGGAGTGGGGGGACAGGGACTCTTTACTGTAATACCAGTGGAAATGCCAGTGGGGCACCGATGAAAATTGAAAATGCAATGATTGACTCTCATTTAACTTACGCGGGTCATAAGTTATTTTCAACGTCTGTTCAGGGACTCTATTATACGCTATCAATTTCCAACATTTGGTCAGCCTGGGTCAAATCAAATATCAGTGGAGATAGTATTTATATTGGAGATAGCGCAGACCAATACTTTTCATTCTACATAGATGATGTGGATCTTCAGACAAGAGGTTGCGACAGAGCAAATACAACCAGTAAATATTGGGCTATTGGTGGTTTAATGCAGAGTCTCACCGTTGAATTTTATACTGATTCATCTTTCAACCCGACACAAAACCAACAGGTTCAGTTGTTAAGCTCATCCGACTATCTTTATGCTTTCAAGGCTTATGGTGTTGGTGATGGTATTAATCAACACAGCAATCACCTTTATATAAATTTTGATTTAGTCAATATAAAAATCACTTTACCTACTTGTTTTACTTCAGTATTAAGCGGCACCAATGTAAGCGGCTCTACAGTAAAAATGGGAGAATATGGTCCTGGACAAATTAAAAATGGCGCAACTCCGGTTCTTTTTGACATTTCGTTACAGAACTGTATTCGTGTTCGTAATATCGAAACAAAATTAGTTTCAACAAAAATCGGCATAGAAGACAAACAGCTTCTTGGAAACACCCTCACAGGAACGGGGGGGGCAAAAGGTGTCGGTGTACTTATTGAAGGATTAGCCACTAGCAGAAGCGCCTTAATGACTCTGAAGCCTAATGACGCAACCTCTGTATATAAAGATTATGAAGAGGAAGATGATAATACTGACGGAATTTACCCAGATAAAGGCAATGGAACGACACAACCACTTCACTTCCAGGCGACGTTAAAGCAAGACGGGAATATTGCTATCGAACCCGGTGAATTTAAAGCCACCAGTACATCCCAGGTAACCTATCCCTGATAACATTGTGGCACCGTCTGGTAATGGCGGTGCCACAATAGAGAAATCATTGCCCCCACCAATGTGACTGATAAAATGCCAGACAGCACAACATCATTTATCAGGATACGTTATGAAACCGACCACCATCTCCTTACTGCAGAAGTACAAACAGGAAAAAAAACGTTTCGCGACCATTACCGCTTACGACTACAGCTTCGCGAAACTTTTTGCTGATGAAGGACTTAACGTCATGCTGGTAGGCGACTCACTGGGCATGACGGTTCAGGGGCATGACTCCACCCTGCCAGTTACCGTTGCTGATATCGCCTACCATACCGCTGCGGTACGTCGCGGCGCGCCAAACTGCCTGCTGTTGGCTGACCTGCCGTTTATGGCGTATGCCACGCCGGAACAAGCCTTTGAAAACGCCGCAACGGTTATGCGTGCCGGTGCCAATATGGTCAAAATTGAAGGCGGTGAGTGGCTTGTTGAAACGGTACAAATGCTTACCGAGCGCGCAGTTCCTGTATGTGGTCACTTAGGTTTAACGCCGCAGTCAGTGAATATTTTCGGCGGCTACAAAGTACAGGGGCGCGGCGATGAAGCGGGCGATCGACTGCTCAGCGATGCATTAGCCTTAGAAGCCGCTGGTGCACAACTGCTGGTGCTGGAATGTGTGCCGGTTGAGCTGGCAAAACGCATTACCGAGGCACTGGCGATCCCGGTTATTGGTATTGGCGCAGGCAACGTCACCGATGGGCAGATCCTCGTGATGCACGACGCCTTTGGCATTACCGGCGGTCACATTCCTAAATTCGCTAAAAATTTCCTCGCTGAAACGGGCGACATCCGTGCTGCCGTGCGGCAGTATATGGCTGAAGTGGAGTCCGGCGTTTATCCGGGCGAAGAACACAGTTTCCATTAAGGAGTCACGTTGTGTTAATTATCGAAACCCTGCCGCTGCTGCGTCAGCAAATTCGCCGCCTGCGTATGGAAGGTAAGCGCGTGGCGCTGGTGCCAACCATGGGTAACCTGCACGATGGCCATATGAAACTGGTCGACGAAGCCAAAGCCCGCGCCGATGTGGTGGTGGTCAGTATTTTCGTTAACCCGATGCAGTTCGACCGCCCGGAAGATCTGGCTCGATATCCACGCACTTTGCAAGAAGACTGCGAAAAACTGAACAAGCGCAAAGTCGATCTGGTTTTCGCGCCCTCGGTAAAAGAGATCTACCCGAACGGTACCGAAACCCACACCTATGTTGATGTTCCTGGCCTTTCGACCATGCTGGAAGGTGCCAGCCGTCCGGGACATTTTCGCGGCGTTTCGACTATCGTCAGCAAGCTGTTTAACCTGGTCCAGCCGGATATCGCCTGCTTCGGTGAAAAGGACTTTCAGCAACTGGCGCTGATCCGCAAAATGGTTGCCGATATGGGCTTCGATATTGAGATTGTCGGCGTACCGATTATGCGTGCGAAAGACGGTCTGGCGCTGAGTTCCCGTAACGGTTATCTGACGGCGGAACAACGCAAAATTGCGCCAGGTCTGTACAAAGTTTTAAGTTCGATTGCCGACAAATTGCAGGCGGGAGAGCGGGATCTCGATGAAATTATTGCCATTGCAGGGCAAGAACTGAATGAAAAAGGCTTCCGCGCTGATGATATTCAGATTCGCGATGCCGACACGCTGCTGGAAGTCTCTGAAAACAGCAAACGGGCAGTAATTCTGGTAGCCGCCTGGCTTGGCGATGCTCGCCTGATCGACAACAAAATGGTCGAGCTGGCGTAATACTTAACTGGCGCTACAGCTGATGGCGCCAGTTATTCATTGCCACGATATTTGTAAGCGATTGTTCATATCGTAGACAACTTAGTTAATCAGCTTATCAAGCTCAGCAAGAGGTAAATTTGCCATCTCTGCAACATCTTCTCGAGACATCCCTTTACTCAAAAGACGCTGGGCGAATTCCTGCCTTTCCTCTTGTCTTGCCTCCTGTCTCCCTTCCTGTCTTCCCAGCTGAATCCCCTTCTCCATCCCTTTCTCAATCCCCTTCTCAATCCCTTTCTCTTCAAACCACTGCGCCAGCGTTATCATAGACTCCCCTCCTATTTCCCTGTCTCTCACCACACCGTAAAACAAATCCGCTTGTTCAGTATGACCGCGTTGCAGCATATAATTTTGCATGGCAACTAACTGACTTCCGCTAGTGTACCCTTCGTCAATCAGCGTGACCAGTTGCTCCAGCAACAACATTAAGTCGCGCTGGCGAATATGTTTTTGCAGCAGTTCGAGAATCGCAATCCGCCGATGTTGCATGATTTCGTCATCCGGTGTGATGGTGATGTCCACCAGCGGGAATGGACTGTTATAGACGCGTCGCGCCAGCTCCGGTGAGTAAAACATATCAAACCAGCACATTGAGAGTGGATAAGGTGTGGCCTCGCCCTGATAAAACAGAATTGGCACCACCAGCGGCAGCTTATCGTGATCCGCCTCCAGATGCCGGTGCATGGCAGCAATCGAATAGCGCATCATGCGAAAGGCCATTTTCTTATCCGGCTTGCTTTGATGCTCAATCACAACGTGCAGATAACCAAGATTGCCCTGCATTTGCACGGAATAGAGCACGTCCGTGCTATGTCCTTTCAGGCTCTCTTCAATGAAACTCCCCGACTCAAGATGCAGCGTGTCGAGATCACACAGTTCGCGTAATTCCACTGGCAAATGTATCTCCAGAAAGTCGCGAGCCGTCTCCGCATGCATTAAAAATTGTTTAAATACCGCGTCATGCGGTGTGGTACTCGGTGCGTCCATCGTCCCTGCCTTCCATGTTGCCCTGTGTGAAGGAAGTATCCAGTCAAGGCGTGCCGTCGTCAGCCACCTCTTTGTTGTTTACCGAGCAGCGTTCAGAGAAATTTCAATTGGTTACAGGCGTTACATGGCAAGCTTCGGCGCGGTACGCAAACTGCTGGTGCAAATGCCACCAGATCAGTAGACACTTATCAAAAATCGGGCAATACTGCGTGAGAATTTCCTCAAAGCAGGCATCGCCTGCTTCGTTAACGACAGGGTAGAAAGGTAGAAGTTATGATTCGCACGATGCTGCAGGGCAAACTCCACCGCGTGAAAGTGACTCATGCGGACCTGCACTATGAAGGTTCTTGCGCCATTGACCAGAATTTTCTTGACGCAGCCGGTATTCTCGAAAACGAAGCCATTGATATCTGGAATGTTACCAACGGCAAGCGTTTCTCCACCTATGCCATCGCGGCAGAACGCGGTTCGAGAATCATTTCTGTCAACGGTGCGGCGGCCCACTGTGCCAGCGTCGGCGATATTGTCATCATCGCCAGCTTCGTCACTATGCCAGATGCAGAAGCCCGTACCTGGCGCCCCAACGTTGCCTACTTTGAAGGCGACAATGAAATGAAACGTACCGCGAAAGCGATTCCGGTACAGGTTGCCTGATAATCACCCCTGCGGCTGGTTACTCACCAGCCGCGACATCGTCTCCAGCGAATCTGTTCTTAAAATATACAGCCGCTTTAATAAATACGGATTATCCCCCGGTTTTACTTTACCTTTCATGGTGGTCACCGCCAGATGAAATCCAGCTTCATTTGCCGCCGTTACCGCTTTGTCATTAAATCCACCAAATGGATACGAAAGATACAAGACTCGAGGATTAAATTGGTTTAGCGCCCGGCGAGAGCGTTCGAAATCAAACAGAATATTATGCTCACTGCGGCTGAGTAATATGGGTCGGCGATAACCATCAACCCGATGTAAAAAATGCGTATGCGACTGGAAATCAAAAACATCGCTGACATCACGCAGTTCAGAAACACTCATAAACTGTAATGACTGCGGATTCCATTTCTGTGGATGACGTTTGATGCGAGAGGTAATAATAAACGCCGTCGCCTTCATGCCATATTGTTTCAGAATGGGATATGCATAACGACTCACTGATTTCAAGCCATCATCAAACGTCAGCACCACCGCGCGAGCCGGAAGATTCATCGAATTACGCAGATACCCTTCCAGTTGATACAAGGTTAACGTGGTATATCCACGATCGCGCAACCAGGTCATCTGGTTATTGAAAGCTCGCACCGACGTCGTGGTCGAAGTATGACGAAAACGGGTGTTCTCTTCATCGCGTAAAATATGATGGTAGGTCAATACAGGAATACCGTTATCCTGCTGCGCATCCAGCGCACTGATATAGGCCAGACGCTCGCCAATACGAATTTGATACCAGGTTTGATTCAGGCGATCTTTTAATTTATTAATAATGGGATAACGCAAATTATCGGCCAACACGCCAAATGGCGCACTACCCGCATCAGGCGCGTTGTATATCGGAGTATCTTTCCATGTAATAAGATTTTGGTTACTCAGTGGCTTATTCAGATCCCCCAGACCATCTTCAACTTTTTGCCGCCCTTGTACAGGTTCCAGATGCCCTTTATCAATATACCCCGTAGCAAAACCAAAATTGAATTCATAATAATCGGCAGCGGTTGGGATGACCGAAATAATCTGCCCGGCGCGAATGTTGCCGACGGTTACCGTTTTGTCGCCAATTTTTCCCCAGATAGCTGCATCCTGAGTGGTTTGCATATAACGCGCGGGAAGCGCTGCGCCGACACCAGATGAAACCAGCAGCAGTAAAAAAATAATCTTTTTAATCATGAGAAAACTACCAGGCGAGAAACAGCGCCGTTAGTGTAGCAAAATCGGAATGCGATTTAATACTCGAACCAATTATGCTTGAGGACAAAGGGGGGATTTTTTTGTTGTTGGTGCCAGAGACTACTGACTTCAGGCCCACCCAGTTCGACAATTCGCTCACGAAACTCCGCGCTGGATAACGTTTCACGGTAGGCCATCATCTGCTCAATTAACGGTAACGTGACACCAGAAATCACTTCGCAACGGGAATGTTTGTGGCTTAATAACGATGCAACACGATAAGGCGCAGCACCTGCAATATCGGTTAAAAAGATAACCCCATCGCCAGAATCTGTTTCATGCAGAGCATCGCACATCATGCGGCTGAGCATATTGGAACTTAATCCGCGCCAGAAATTCACCGCCCGGCACTGGATAAGTGCGCCATGTTTTTTTTCCAGCGCATCCAACATCTCTTGCGCCCGGTCGTCGTGACAGGTAATTACCCAACCTAACATTACCTTCCTCCTTAGCTGAAAATCAGTCTACCCTGACCATTGTTGATAAAGGGTGATAGTCGTCAAAACTCCTCTCCCCCGAATCCAGAGGAGAGGAACTAGCCTTAGCTGCGCAGACCGCGTCCGCGCTGGATCAACGACCAGCAGATCAGATAAAACGCAATAATAAAAATAACCAGCACACCAAAAGTAGTAACCAGCGGCACATCATTAATGCCGAGGAAGCCGTAGCGGAATCCACTGATCATATAAACGATTGGGTTGAGATGCGACAGCCCCTGCCAGAACGGTGGCAACAAGGTCAGTGAGTAAAACACCCCGCCCAAATACGTGAGTGGCGTTAACACAAAGGTTGGTACCAGGCTGATGTCATCAAACGTTTTGGCAAACACCCCATTAAGCAATCCGGCAAGAGAGAACAACACCGCCGTGAGCACCAGCGTTAAAGCGACAAATACCCACGAATGCACCTGAAACGGTACAAAGAACAGCGAAATTGCTGTCACCAGCATACCAACAAGCAGTCCGCGCGCTACGCCACCGCCGACATACCCGGCAATAATGACGTGAGTCGGAACCGGAGCGACCAGCAGTTCTTCAATATTACGCTGGAACTTGGCGCCAAAAAATGATGAAGCGACGTTGGCGTAGGCATTGGTGATCACCGACATCATGATCAGCCCCGGTACGATGAACTGCATGTAGCTGAAGCCATGCATATCGCCAATACGCGAACCAATCAGGTTACCGAAGATGATAAAGTAAAGGGTCATGGTGATAACCGGTGGCACCAGCGTCTGTATCCAGATACGCATAAAGCGATGGATCTCTTTCGCCCAGATGCTTTTTAACGCCACCCAGTAAAGATGCATCATGCGCGATCTCCTTGTTTTTCATTAACCAGTGAAACAAACAACTCTTCCAGACGGTTAGCTTTGTTACGCATACTTAATACCTGAATGCCCTGCTCACTTAACTGCGTGAATACGCTGTTGATCCCCTGCTCACGCAGCACTTCAACTTCCAGCGTCGCGGTATCCACCAGTCGATACTGATAGCCATCGAGTTTCGGTAACGGGCTTTTCGGTGCGAGATCGAGAATAAAGGTTTCTGATTTCAGCTTTGCCAGCAGTGCCTTCATCGAGGTATTTTCCACCAGTTCGCCGTGCTGAATAATGCCGATATTGCGGCACAGCATTTCTGCTTCTTCCAGGTAATGCGTGGTAAGAATGATGGTGGTGCCTTTGTCGTTTAAATCCTTCAAAAAGCCCCACATTGAGCGACGAAGTTCGATATCCACGCCTGCCGTTGGCTCGTCCAGAATCAGCAGTTTAGGTTCATGCATTAACGCACGGGCGATCATTAAACGGCGCTTCATACCGCCAGATAACATACGCGCACGTTCGTTACGTTTTCCCCACAAATCGAGTTGTTTAAGATACTTTTCGCTGCGGATGTACGCTTCTTTGCGCTCTACACCGTAGTACCCCGCCTGATTCACCACAATTTGCTGTACGGTTTCAAACGGGTTGAAGTTAAATTCCTGTGGCACCAGTCCTAACTGACGTTTAGCGTTGACGACATCTTTTTCAAGATCGTAACCAAATACGCTGACCCGCCCGGAGGTTTTATTTACCAGAGAGCTGATAATACCGATAGTGGTTGATTTTCCGGCCCCGTTCGGCCCGAGAAGCGCATAAAAATCACCCGCTTCGACTTGCAAATCTATTCCACGAAGCGCCTGAACGCCGCCTGGATAGGTTTTTTTAAGCTGTTGAAGTTCCAGTGCAATGGTCATAAATTTTTACTTACCTTACGTTCTTACACTTTATCTGTGGTTTAAATCGTCCCGGAGTTGCCCTATATTAGCCAAACGTAATTATTTGGTTACAGGTCGTTAACCTCCATGAAAGACATAGATACACTCATCAGCAATAATGCACTATGGTCAAAAATGCTGGTGGAAGAGGATCCCGGGTTTTTTGAGAAACTGGCACAAGCGCAAAAACCGCGCTTTCTATGGATTGGATGTTCCGACAGTCGCGTTCCTGCAGAACGTTTAACCGGTCTTGAGCCGGGCGAACTCTTTGTTCACCGTAATGTTGCTAACCTGGTCATTCACACCGACCTGAACTGCCTTTCCGTGGTTCAGTATGCAGTGGATGTTCTCGAAGTTGAACACATTATTATCTGTGGCCACTACGGTTGCGGCGGCGTACAAGCCGCAGTTGAAAACCCGGAACTGGGGCTTATCAACAACTGGCTGCTGCACATCCGCGATATCTGGTTCAAACATAGCTCATTGCTCGGCGAAATGCCGCCAGAGCGCCGTCTGGATACCTTGTGTGAACTGAACGTCATGGAACAGGTGTATAACCTGGGCCACTCCACCATTATGCAATCAGCGTGGAAACGCGGGCAGAAAGTGACCATTCACGGCTGGGCCTACGGCATTCACGACGGCTTGCTGCGTGATCTGGATGTTACTGCCACCAACCGCGAAACCCTTGAGCAACGTTACCGTCACGGGATTTCCAACCTCAAGCTGAAACACGCCAACCACAAATAAATATGCTATGCCGGATGCAACACATCCGGCAACTTCACACTTACTCGTCCAGCAGAATCACTTTGCCGATATATGGCAGATGACGGTAACGCTGTGCGTAATCAATGCCGTAACCCACCACAAACTCATCCGGGATCGAGAAACCGATAAATTCTACCGGGACATTCACTTCACGACGGGACGGTTTATCCAGCAGCGTACAAATCGCCAGCGACTTCGGTTCACGCAGGCTTAAGATTTCACGCACTTTCGACAGTGTATTCCCCGAGTCGATGATATCTTCAACAATCAGCACGTCCTTGCCACGGATATCTTCATCCAGATCTTTGAGGATTTTCACATCACGGGTGGTGGACATGCCGCTACCGTAGCTGGAGGCGGTCATAAAATCGACTTCATGAGATACCTGAACTTCACGGCACAGGTCCGCCATAAACATAAATGAGCCACGCAGCAGACCTACCAGCACCATATCGCTGCCGCTGTCTTTGTAACGCTCAGTAATCTGACGACCCAGTTCGGCGATACGCGCTTTAATCTCCGCTTCGGGGATCATTACTTCTACAGTATGTTTCATATCTCTAACCATATGATTTAAAAACAAATCACTTCGCACGGGCGGGATTCAGCACCGCAACAAAGCGCAAGACATGCAGTATACCAGTAAAACTATTCATTCGCGGAATCTGTTAATAAAGCTCAAATTGTGATGACGATCACACATGTTAAAACCTATAATTAATTGCTACTAAAATATTAATGAATTGAAATGGTGTTTCTTTATGGCAATTAACAATCCCGGCTCGCGACGATTACTCGTCACGCTAACCGCCCTATTTGCAGCGCTTTGCGGGCTGTATCTTCTCATTGGCGGAGGCTGGCTGGTCGCCATTGGCGGCTCCTGGTACTACCCTATCGCAGGCCTTGTGATGCTCGGCGTCGCCTGGATGCTGTGGCGCAGTAAACGCGCCGCGCTTTGGCTGTATGCCGCTCTGCTGCTCGGCACCATGATTTGGGGCGTCTGGGAAGTTGGTTTCGACTTCTGGGCGCTGACTCCGCGCAGTGACATTCTGGTCTTCTTCGGCATCTGGCTGATCCTGCCGTTTGTCTGGCGTCGCCTGGTCATTCCTTCTGGCGGCGCAGTTGCTGCGCTGTTAATCGCACTGTTGATTAGCGGCGGTATCCTCACCTGGGCCGGATTTCACGATCCGCAAGAAATCAACGGCACTTTAAGCGTCGATACCACACCAGCAGAAGCCATTTCTCCCGTTGCCGATCAGGACTGGCCTGCCTATGGCCGCAATCAGGAAGGTCAACGCTTTTCACCACTGAAACAAATTAACGCCGATAACGTCCACAACCTGAAAGAAGCCTGGGTATTCCGTACAGGCGATGTGAAACAGCCGAACGATCCGGGCGAAATCACCAATGAAGTGACGCCAATTAAAGTGGGCGACACCCTTTACCTGTGTACCGCTCACCAGCGCCTGTTTGCGCTCGATGCCGCCAGCGGCAAAGAGAAATGGCATTACGATCCTGAGCTGAAAACTAACGAGTCTTTCCAGCACGTAACCTGCCGTGGCGTCTCTTATCATGAAGCCAAAGCAGAAACGGCTTCGCCGGAAGTGATGGCGGATTGCCCGCGTCGTATCATTCTTCCGGTCAATGATGGTCGACTGATTGCGATTAACGCTGAAAACGGCAAACTGTGCGAAACCTTCGCCAATAAAGGCGTGCTCAATCTGCAAAGCAATATGCCGGACACCAAACCGGGTCTGTATGAGCCGACTTCTCCGCCGATTATCACCGATAAAACCATCGTGATGGCCGGTTCAGTTACCGACAACTTCTCAACCCGCGAAACGTCTGGCGTGATCCGTGGTTTTGATGTCAACACCGGGGAGCTGTTATGGGCTTTTGATCCGGGCGCGAAAGATCCGAACGCAATCCCGTCTGACGAGCACACCTTTACCTTTAACTCGCCAAACTCCTGGGCGCCTGCGGCCTATGACGCGAAGCTGGATCTGGTTTATCTGCCGATGGGCGTGACCACACCAGATATCTGGGGCGGTAACCGCACACCGGAACAGGAACGTTATGCCAGCTCGATTCTGGCGCTGAATGCCACCACCGGAAAACTGGCGTGGAGCTACCAGACCGTTCACCACGACCTGTGGGATATGGATCTTCCGGCACAGCCGACGCTCGCGGATATCACCGTCAATGGTCAGAAAGTTCCGGTCATTTATGCTCCGGCGAAAACCGGCAACATTTTTGTGCTCGATCGTCGTAATGGTGAACTGGTGGTTCCGGCCCCGGAAAAACCAGTGCCACAAGGTGCAGCGAAAGGCGATTACGTTACCCCTACTCAACCATTCTCGGAACTGAGCTTCCGTCCGACGAAAGATTTGAGCGGTGCGGATATGTGGGGCGCCACCATGTTTGACCAGCTGGTGTGCCGCGTGATGTTCCACCAGATGCGCTATGAAGGCATTTTCACCCCGCCATCTGAACAGGGTACGCTGGTCTTCCCGGGTAACCTGGGGATGTTCGAATGGGGCGGGATTTCCGTTGATCCGAATCGTGAAGTGGCGATTGCCAACCCAATGGCACTGCCGTTTGTTTCGAAACTGATCCCGCGCGGACCGGGTAATCCGATGGAACAGCCGAAAGATGCCAAAGGTACGGGTACGGAATCCGGCATTCAGCCGCAGTACGGTGTGCCGTATGGCGTCACGCTCAACCCGTTCCTCTCACCGTTTGGTCTGCCATGTAAACAGCCAGCATGGGGTTATATCTCGGCGCTGGATCTGAAAACCAATGAAGTGGTGTGGAAGAAACGTATTGGTACGCCGCAGGACAGCATGCCGTTCCCGATGCCGGTTCCGGTGCCGTTCAATATGGGTATGCCGATGCTGGGCGGGCCTATCTCCACGGCGGGTAACGTGCTGTTTATTGCCGCTACGGCAGATAACTACCTGCGCGCTTACAACATGAGCAACGGTGAAAAACTGTGGCAGGGTCGTTTACCAGCGGGTGGTCAGGCAACGCCGATGACCTACGAAGTGAATGGCAAGCAGTATGTGGTGATCTCCGCAGGCGGTCACGGTTCATTTGGTACAAAAATGGGCGATTATATTGTCGCTTATGCGCTGCCGGATGATGTGAAGTAACCATAATGCCCGGAGAGATCCGGGCATATTTCCGATTACGGTCTTTTTATACCGTAAACCCTAACATCATCCCCGTATCTTCATGCTCCAGCAGATGGCAGTGCGCCATATAAGCATGCTCTTTCGGTGCATCGTGATTAAACTTCACCAGTACTTCGCTGACATTACCTTCTACCTTAACGGTATCTTTCCAGCCTGCGCGATGCGTCGCTGGCGGTTTGCCATTTTCTGACAAGATACGGAACTGCGTGCCGTGAATATGGAACGGATGCAGCATCATGTCACCCACGCCAGAGATAACCCAACGTTCGTACTGCCCTTTCGCCGCCGCAAACATCGGCTTGTTCATATCAAACGCCTGACCGTTGATTTTATTGGCATGGTGGAAATCGAACTTCCCGCCGTGGTTCATATGATTCATATTGCCATGCCCCATATGGCCCATCATCTGGCTGTGATCCATCCCGGCCATCGCCTGATCGCCAT
Organism: Escherichia sp. E14S1; assembly: GCF_004211995.1. NCBI lineage: Bacteria > Pseudomonadati > Pseudomonadota > Gammaproteobacteria > Enterobacterales > Enterobacteriaceae > Escherichia > Escherichia sp. E14S1. Next base: position 263,587 of record NZ_RHJQ01000002.1, on the reverse strand, counting down.
ATTTCTCCATCAGCATCTGCATCCCCATCATATCGAGCATCGGGTCCATGGAAAGTTGCAGCTTGCGTACCGTCAGCCCTTCCAGCGAAGGTAACGCAGGCAGGCTACTTAACGTATCTGGCAAAGCACCGGAGGCACTAATAGCAATCGGCTGAATCCGCATTACCGGATGCGGCTTATCAAAAGGCGCGATCGCCATCCCCATCTGGCTGACTGGCAACGTCACCAGGTCAAATGGTTTGTTGTCGTTAACCTCCACCAGCACTTCGAAACGCTCGCCCATCAGCACTGGCAGCTCGCTCACCTTCACCGGCTCAGGCAGCAGACCACCATCGCTGGCAATCACATACAGCGGGCGATTGTCGCTGGTGGCGAAATTGAGCGAACGGGCATTACAGCCATTGAGCAAACGCAGGCGCAGCCAACCACGCGGGGCTGCGTGTTGCGGGTAGATTGCACCGTTGGTCAGCAACGTATCACCAAACCAGCCCACGGCGGCGGTCATCACATCCAGTTGATAATCAATCTGTCCGTCGGCGTTAAATTTTTTATCCTGAACGATCACCGGAACATCATCGATACCCCACTGTTTTGGCAGCATTAATTTCAGGATCTCGTCATCTTCAATCACCAACAGACCTGCCAGCCCCATCGCCACCTGACGCCCGGTTTTGCCGTGCTGATGCGGATGGAACCAGCAAGTAGCGGCAGGTTGATCGACGTTCAGCGTCACCGTGCGTTGACCGCCTGGCGGAATAATTCCCTGCGGGCCGCCGTCCACTTCTCCCGGCACTTCCAGCCCGTGCCAGTGCAACGTCGTCTCTTCCGCCAGTTGGTTATTGATATCAACCGTCACGGCTTTACCGCGCTGCAACTTCACCGCAGGCCCTAACAGATTACCGTTATAGCCCCAGGTGGTCGCCGTTTTCCCGGCAAAGGTGGACTGACCTGGCATGATCGATAATCTTATGCGGCCACGAACATCAGAAGTGAGGAGTTCGGGGATCGGCAGTGTTGGACGTTCGGCGGCAAAAACTGTTCGACTCCACAGCGGCAAAGCCGAAGCCACGCCCAGCGCGACGGAATATTTTAAGAAATCACGGCGTTGCATAGTTATTTCCTTATTCTCAAGCAGGCGAAACAAAATCAAACGTTGAGCATAGTCCTTACCCTTACGGGAAGGTCAAGCCGCAGACACAATTTAATCGACAATAATGGTCGTCGCCTCGCTCACAGTGTGCTAACGTTTATCTTCTTTAAGTCCTGGTAGAAGCAATGAAGACGTTTTTCAGAACAGTGTTATTCGGCAGCCTGATGGCCGTTTGCGCAAACAGTTACGCGCTCAGCGAGTCTGAAGCCGAAGATATGGCCGATTTAACGGCAGTTTTTGTTTTTCTGAAGAACGATTGTGGTTACCAAAACTTACCTAATGGGCAAATTCGTCGCGCACTGGTCTTTTTCGCCCAGCAAAACCAGTGGGATCTCAGCAACTACGACACCTTCGACATGAAATCCCTCGGTGAAGACAGCTACCGCGATCTCAGCGGTATCGGTATTCCCGTCGCGAAAAAGTGCAAAGCCCTGGCCCGCGATTCCTTAAGCCTGCTTGCCTACGTCAAATAATCCCTGATACCTTTTTGTAGAAACATTGACCGTGCAACCACGGTCAATGTTAGCTATTATGTTGCGCTCTTTTTTTACGAGTGTTAACAAAGGAGGTATCAACCCATGGCCGAAAATAAACTGTGGCATGAAACGCTACACGACCAGTTTGGGCAGTACTTTGCGGTAGATAACGTTCTGTATCATGAAAAGACCGATCACCAGGATCTGATCATTTTTGAGAACGCCGCATTTGGTCGTGTAATGGCGCTAGATGGTGTAGTACAAACCACCGAGCGCGACGAGTTTATCTATCATGAGATGATGACCCACGTTCCACTACTGGCCCACGGTCACGCGAAACATGTGCTGATTATCGGCGGCGGTGACGGCGCAATGCTGCGTGAAGTGACCCGACATAAAAACGTTGAGTCAATCACGATGGTGGAAATCGACGCGGGCGTGGTGTCGTTCTGCCGTCAGTATTTGCCCAACCATAACGCCGGTAGCTACGACGATCCGCGCTTTAAGCTGGTGATCGACGATGGCGTCAATTTCGTGAATCAAACCAGCCAGACCTTTGATGTCATTATCTCCGACTGCACCGATCCTATCGGCCCCGGCGAAAGTCTGTTCACCTCAGCATTTTATGAAGGCTGCAAACGTTGCCTGAATCCTGGCGGTATCTTCGTCGCACAAAACGGTGTCTGCTTTTTACAGCAGGAAGAGGCCATCGGCAGCCATCGTAAACTCAGCCATTACTTCAGTGATGTTGGCTTTTATCAGGCGGCGATCCCGACCTATTACGGCGGCATCATGACCTTTGCATGGGCGACAGATAACGACGCCTTACGCCATCTCTCAACCGAAATTATTCAGGCGCGTTTTCTCGCCTCTGGCCTGAAATGCCGTTATTACAATCCGGCAGTCCATTCGGCAGCTTTTGCCTTACCTCAGTATCTGCAAGACGCACTGGCTTCACAGGCGCTCTAAGGAGAAGATAAGAAATTGAAAAAACTGAAACTGCATGGCTTTAATAATCTGACCAAAAGTCTGAGTTTTTGTATTTACGATATCTGCTATGCCAAAACTGCCGAAGAACGCGACGGTTATATTGCTTATATCGATGAACTCTATAATGCCAACCGTCTGACCGAAATCCTGTCAGAAACCTGTTCCATTATCGGGGCCAATATTCTTAACATCGCCCGCCAGGATTACGAACCACAAGGTGCCAGCGTCACTATTCTGGTGAGTGAAGAACCGGTCGACCCAAAACTTATCGACAAAACAGAACACCCCGGCCCACTGCCAGAAACGGTCGTTGCCCATCTCGATAAAAGTCATATTTGCGTACATACCTACCCGGAAAGCCATCCTGAAGGCGGTTTATGTACCTTCCGCGCCGATATTGAAGTCTCTACCTGCGGCGTGATTTCCCCGCTGAAGGCACTGAATTACCTGATCCACCAGCTTGAGTCCGATATCGTGACCATTGATTATCGCGTGCGCGGCTTTACCCGCGACATTAACGGTATGAAGCACTTTATCGACCATGAGATTAATTCGATTCAGAACTTTATGTCTGACGATATGAAGGCGCTGTATGACATGGTGGATGTAAACGTCTATCAGGAAAATATCTTCCATACCAAGATGTTGCTTAAAGAGTTCGACCTTAAGCACTACATGTTCCACACCAAACCGGAAGATTTAACCGACAGCGAGCGCCAGGAAATTACCGCTGCGCTGTGGAAAGAAATGCGCGAGATTTATTACGGGCGCAATATGCCTGCCGTTTAACGGCCCTGGCGGAGCACGGAGGCTCCGCCTGATTTACCTACTTCTGCTGCACGAAATTACGGTACGCCGCCACCACCTGAAGAAAATCCTCAACGCCGCACAGCGACAAGCTCTCTTCGTCGTAGTAGTTCATCCCCTCTTCCATTTCATCGCCAGCGAATTCCAGTTGATTGGCGCGAACCATCACCTCTTCGCCGTCCATCCATAGCGTGTACTCATGCCCTGCCCGCTGCCAGGAACGTTCGCTACCTTTGAGCGTGCGCGCGGCGTCTTCCACTTCATCAAGCAAGGCCAGGTTTTCTTTCACCTCTTCATTAAACCAGTGCCCGACCACTTCATGCCCCATGGACATGCGCACCTTTACCACTCCGGTAATATCGCGCAGAAATTCGTAATCCATAGTGTGTTCCTCTGCTCCCGGCAATGCGCCGAAATCGCATTGCGCCATTGATGTAATTATCGCAGCCTTATCGGAGAAAAACAGCGGAGCGACGGTGGTTTAGAGATAAAAAAATGCCCGGGAATCACATTCACCGGGCATTGTGTCGTTTATGCGCAGCGCGTGCGCTTACTTATTAAACCGCAGTCTGGAAAATCACCCCGTCCGCTTTTTCGGTGTACTGAGAAAGCTGGTTGAAGTTCAGATAACGGTAAGTATCAACGGCAGTTTTATCCACCTGCGCAACGTAGGTCTGGTACTCTTCCGGCGTCGGCAGTTTGCCAATCAGCGCCGCAACAGCAGCCAGTTCCGCAGAAGCCAGGAAGACGTTCGCGCCAGTCCCCAGACGGTTCGGGAAGTTACGGGTAGAGGTGGAAACCACCGTCGCACCGTCTGCTACACGCGCCTGGTTACCCATACACAGGGAACAGCCAGGGATCTCGATACGCGCACCACTCTTACCGAAGACGCTGTAGTAGCCTTCTTCTGTCAGCTGCGCGGCGTCCATACGCGTTGGCGGTGCCACCCACAGGCGGGTCGGCAACTGGCCTTTGTGCGCATCCAGCAGTTTACCCGCAGCACGGAAGTGACCGATGTTAGTCATGCAAGAACCGATAAACACTTCGTCGATCTTCTCGCCCTGTACCGCAGACAGCGGACGCGCGTCGTCCGGATCGTTCGGTGCACAGAGGATTGGCTCTTTAATATCCGCCAGATCGATGTCGATCACTGCCGCGTATTCCGCATCTGCATCGGCTTCCAGCAGCTCAGGATTCGCCAGCCATTTTTCCATGCCCTGAATACGGCGTTCCAGAGTACGACGATCGCCGTAACCTTCCGCGATCATCCACTTCAGCAGGACGATGTTGGAGTTCAGGTATTCGATGATCGGTTCTTTGTTCAGCTTGATAGTACAACCAGCGGCAGAACGCTCGGCGGACGCATCGGTCAGCTCAAAGGCCTGCTCAACTTTCAGATCCGGCAGACCTTCAATTTCCAGAATGCGGCCAGAGAAGATGTTTTTCTTACCTTTCTTCTCAACGGTCAGCAGACCTTGTTTGATCGCATACAGAGGAATGGCGTGTACCAGATCGCGCAGGGTGATACCCGGCTGCATCTTGCCTTTGAAGCGCACCAGAACAGATTCCGGCATATCCAGCGGCATTACGCCTGTTGCGGCAGCAAATGCCACCAGACCAGAACCCGCAGGGAAAGAGATGCCGATCGGGAAACGGGTATGGGAGTCACCACCGGTACCGACGGTATCCGGCAGCAGCATACGGTTTAGCCAGGAGTGGATTACGCCGTCACCCGGACGCAGCGACACACCGCCACGGTTCATAATGAAGTCCGGCAGCGTGTGGTGCGTGTTAACGTCAACCGGCTTCGGATATGCCGCTGTGTGACAGAAAGACTGCATCACCAGGTCAGCCGAGAAGCCCAGGCACGCCAGGTCTTTCAGTTCATCACGGGTCATCGGGCCGGTGGTGTCCTGGGAACCTACAGAAGTCATTTTCGGTTCACAGTACGCGCCTGGACGAATACCTTTCACACCACAGGCGCGACCTACCATTTTCTGCGCCAGCGAGAAGCCACGGTCGCTTTCAGCGACATCTTTCGCCTGACGGAACACATCGCTCTGCGGCAGACCAAGTGCTTCACGCGCTTTGGTGGTCAGGCCACGCCCGATAATCAGCGGAATACGACCACCAGCACGCACTTCATCAATCAGCACGTCGGTTTTCAGTTCGAAGGTCGCCAGCAGCTCGTTGGTTTCGTGGTTACGCACTTCGCCTTTGTACGGGTAAACGTCAATCACATCGCCCATATTCAGGTTAGAGACGTCCACTTCAATTGGCAGTGCACCCGCGTCTTCCATCGTGTTAAAGAAGATTGGTGCAATTTTACCGCCGAGGCACAGACCACCGCCGCGTTTGTTCGGCACATGCGGAATATCATCGCCCATAAACCACAGTACGGAGTTAGTGGCGGATTTACGCGAAGAACCCGTACCCACAACGTCACCGACATACGCCAGCGGGAAACCTTTCTGTTGCAGAGCTTCGATTTGCTTGATCGGACCAACAGCGCCTGGCTGGTCTGGCTCAATGCCTTCACGGGCGTTTTTCAGCATCGCCAGCGCGTGCAATGGGATGTCCGGGCGCGACCACGCATCCGGTGCCGGAGAAAGGTCATCGGTGTTGGTTTCGCCAGTTACTTTGAAGACGGTAACGGTCAGTTTTTCAGCCAGCGCCGGGCGATTCAGGAACCATTCGGCATCCGCCCAGGACTGCATTACCTGCTTCGCGTATTTGTTGCCTGCTTTGGCTTTCTCTTCTACGTCATAGAAGTTATCGAACATCAGCAGCGTGTGGGACAGTGCTTTGGCAGCGATCGGTGCCAGTTTGGCATCATCCAGCGCGTCGATCAGCGGATGAATGTTGTAACCACCCTGCATGGTGCCCAGCAGTTCGATGGCTTTTTCCGGAGTCAGCAGTGGGGATTTGGCTTCGCCTTTGGCGACAGCAGCCAGGAAGCCTGCTTTTACATAGGCGGCTTCATCGACGCCAGGGGGAACACGGTTGGTTAACAGATCTAACAGGAATTCTTCTTCGCCCGCGGGCGGGTTTTTCAGCAGCTCTACAAGCGCGGCCATTTGGTTTGCATCCAGGGGTTTGGGCGCAATCCCCTCAGCGGCACGCTCAGCTACGTGCTTACGGTATTCTTCTAGCACGACGGTTCTCCTCGCTCTCATTGTCATAGTGCGGCAGGCGATTCTCTTCACGCTCCTGTGAGACAGCAGTTTGTAGGGTAAATGCCCAGTACCGCAACGGGCAGAATAGCAGGATTTTGACGATGTGTTAATCTGTTTACAAAAAAGCAACATAAAAAAGTGGCTGAATCGTTAAGGATGGTCTAGAGATTGTTTCCCTCCGTAAAAACTTCGTTAATTTGCATTGTGATAATCACCTTTCTCAACGAATCCCAAGATTAGTCAAAATTTAAACTACTGCCTCTTTATACTCGGATTCACAGCACCTGCGGGTGGCAGTTCGCCGACCATTGCGATTTCCTTGAGATCCGAATTATGAAAATGATTTTGCCGTTTAAACCCCATGTGCTGGCGCTAATTTGCAGTGCCGGGCTTTGTGCCGCCTCTGCCGGGCTATATATAAAAAGCCGCACAGTGGAAGCACCTGTGGAAGCGCAATCGACACAACTGGCTGTGTCTGACGCTGCCGCGGTTACGCTTCCTGCAACGGTTTCCGCGCCCCCCGTAACGCCTGCCGTCGTCAAATCTACATTCAGCACTGCACAAATCGATCAATGGGTCGCGCCCGTCGCGCTATATCCCGACGCTCTGCTTTCGCAGGTGCTGATGGCATCGACCTATCCGGCAAATGTCGCCCAGGCCGTGCAGTGGTCGCACGACAACCCGCTCAAGCAAGGTGATGCCGCTATTCAGGCAGTGTCCGACCAGCCGTGGGATGCCAGCGTCAAATCACTTGTGGCTTTTCCGCAATTGATGGCGTTGATGGGGGAAAACCCGCAATGGGTACAAAATCTTGGCGACGCGTTTCTGGCGCAGCCGCAGGATGTGATGGACTCGGTACAACGTTTGCGGCAACTGGCGCAACAAACCGGGTCACTGAAGTCATCAACTGAACAAAAGGTCATCACGACAACGAAAAAAGTCGTACCGGCAAATCAGCCCGCCAGCGCCCCTGTCACACAATCAAATACCGTTTCTACATCCAGCCCCGTCGTCGCTGAACCTGCGCCGACCGTAATAACCATTGAGCCCGCCAATCCGGATGTAGTTTATATTCCCAACTACAACCCAACCGTGGTTTACGGCAGTTGGGCCAATACCGCTTATCCGCCGGTTTACCTGCCGCCGCCAGCCGGAGAACCGTTTGTTGACAGCTTCGTGCGCGGATTTGGCTACAGCATGGGCGTTGCTACCACGTATGCACTATTCAGCAGCATCGACTGGGACGATGACGATCATGACCATCATCATCATGACGATGATGATTATAATCACCACGATGGCGGTCATCGTGACGGTAATGGCTGGCAACACAACGGCGACAACATCAATATCGACGTCAACAATTTCAACCGTATTACTGGTGAGCATCTTACTGACAAGAATATGGCATGGCGGCACAATCCAAACTACCGCGATGGTGTGCCTTATCATGATCAGGATATGGCAAAACGGTTTCACCAAACCGATGTTAAAGGCGGCATGAGTGCCACACAGTTACCTGCCCCAACGCGCGACAGCCAGCGCCAGGCGGCAGCAAGTCAGTTTCAGCAACGAACACACGCAGCACCAGTCACTACGCGAGATACCCAGCGTCAGGCTGCGGCACAGCGGTTTAATGAAGCGGAACACTATGGCAATTATGACGACTTCCGCGAGTTCAGCCGCCACCAACCACTGACCCAGCAGCAAAAGGACACCGCTCGCCAGCGTTATCAGCCTGCCTCGCCTGAGCAGCGCCAGGCGGCCCGCGAGAAAATGCAGACTA